>CALUQJ010000023.1 GCA_944322865.1 Candidatus Gastranaerophilales bacterium | reverse complement strand
GCGCAACCTCAAACAGCATGGCTATATTATACGATGTATCCGGTAATAAGAATCCAAATACAAACGGAAAAGATATTGGTAAGATAAACGTAGAACAATTAGCCGGCGTAACAGGTTGTATGATACCTGAGTTAAAAGATACAATGTGTATAACCCAGATATTAGGACCACAAAACGGCGGCTTTAGTCCTATGACATTAGAAGAATGTGAACAGGCAGTATCAGAAGGCAAATTAGGAATAACAGCATGCAACTATAACTCAGATTATTGGGCAGGAGCAGTAAGAGCCTGCGGCGGAGTCCAAAACATGCCAACCCAAGCTCAGCTAGAACAATTAGCGGCATACATATATCCTGATGCCGATGAAATAAAAGGCGGATTTACTACAACCAGTGCAAACTGGGATGCCGATCGAGCTTCGCTCTTCTTAGCTCAAACCCCAAGCGGTTACTCAGGGTTCTACGTTTGGTCCGGGCAGGAGTACAGCCAGTACGACGCGTACGGCCGCGGCTTCTTCCCTACCGGCACGTACTGGTACAGCAACGGCCGCGACAGCAGCTACGCTCTCGCGGTTTGCCTAGGTGATTAATTTTCCAATTCCTGATTCGCGCGATTTTTCCCAGTAAGAGGCTTGATGCCTCCTACTGGAAGGGAATAAGGAAATAGGGAAATAAGGGAATAAGTTCTTTACAAAAAATAGGGCAATGCAAGATTTAAGCGTTGCCTTGTTCAAAAGACGTTAAGACGTTAGGACTATAGGACGTTAAGTTCGTATCATTAATTAGTCTTTGCAAATTTCTCCAATAATCACTTTATTAATGCACTTAACGTCTTAGCGTCTTATAGTCTTAACGTCTTGTTAATAAGGCTATGCATTTTTAGTTTCATCACAAGGCTCGTATTATTGATTTAATATTTGTGTCGGTAACTTTCAAAAGCGCTACTGTTCTGGTATTCTCATCTAGATTATTCAGTTTTTTCAGAACTTCCGCTGTTTTTAGTATCAATGTTTGATTATTTGATTTCAAAAGCTCTCTTATCGCGTATAAATCTGTTGCAAAATCCAGCGCTGTATAGACAAACAAACTATCTTCTTTTATTTCTTCATATATCTGCTCTTTCAGTTTCTTAGTATCCATTGCGCAAAGCTGTTTTTTTATATCGTAAACTTCGTTTTTAGTTTCTTTATCTTCGTCAAAAAGATATTCATCATTCTCGGTTAAGGTATTAAATTTTTCCTGTGCGTTCAATAGTACCACCGCTGCTTTACTGTCCTCTGATTTGTAAATCAAACGTTCGAAAACTTCAAATAATTCAAAATCCAACACAAGTGATAATGCCAGTATCTCACCCAAGCCGTTTATTATATTATTCAAGACAAGCAGCGCATCTTCGTAATAGTTATCCAAAAGCTGAAACAAATCCATGAGGAAAGGCAGTTCACCTGCTATGTTTTCACTCATAGATGACACTTTCATTGCTGCTATGATAGCAGGAACGGCTGATATGTCACCATATACTGACAAAAACTTTACGCCGCTCAACCTTTCAAATTCATCCGGATTATCCAGTTTTTCAAGCGCTATATCAAAAGACTTTTTATCCTTAAATAAACCTAGTGCAAGAGCACAATTTATGTTTAAAAATTCGTTGTCTGAAAAAGCATTTTTTCTCAATGCTTCTATTGCAAGCGGATCTTGAATACGGGAAAAATATTTTGCAGAATAGATTTTTTCATCCACTGAACCGCATTCCAACAGCTTCAGCATTCTGTCCGTCAAATCTTCATTTGCATATTTTACAAGTGTGTTGACTATAAAATCTTCATAAGAAGGCGAATATATCTCCATTAAGGTGAAAATATTTTTATAATTTTCATCCGTAACCGCAGCCATTAAACGTTCATTGACATTTTGTTTAACAAAATCAAATAAAAAGTCGTCTTTTTCTACCAATGCTTTAAACATCTCAACATCGGCAGTATTAACCAGATGACAGGCTGCCTGCTCGTAGTCATTTTTATTTTTGCCTGTTAGTTTTTTTATTAAATCTTCGTACATAAAGATTCCCGGGCTAGTCTAAATAGAATACTGTAATAACCTTATGCCCTTCTTCTGCGTATTGTACGGCATTGTGTAAAGTTTTACTTGTGTGCGAAAGGAAACAGATTAACTGGTTGCAATCATCAATAATCTCTCTGTTACAAACACGGGAGGCGTCAGCAAGTGTCATCATTGCTCTGTCTGAATGTTCTACAATATTCGGGACACCGATAAGCTGGTTTTGCACATCGCTTGGCTGTTGACCGATTGTTTGAGGAAGAATAACTTTTAATTTATCCGGATTTGCTTTCATTGCGCCTCTGATAGCCGCTGCGTTTGTTCCTGACGAACCGCCGGAAGTGATAATTATATTCCCTTGCATTACAAGTGCTGTTGTAAGTGTTTCAATCATTTGTTGATGAGTAATAGGCAGGTTACGGCTGCCGATTATTGCAATTCGTTTTGCTGACTGCTGAATTGTCGCAAGTTCCATTGCTAATTCGTCTACAGTGTCGGGTGAATCCGATGAAATTTTGTCCATATCATCTATTGGTACTACGATTGATTGTTGGTTTAATTTTTTTTCATCTTCAGAATTCATCTTAACATTCATATGTTTTCCACCTTTTTATTTTTTAATTGCAATAATTGTATTTTTCGATTATGCTGATTATATCACAAAAAAATAATTTTGGGAATAGGGATATGGAAAATTTATTAGATAATCTTAACAAAGAACAAAAAGAAGCGGTGCAAACCGTTGCAGGACCGCTATTAATACTGGCTGGCGCCGGCAGCGGAAAGACCAAAGTTTTAACTTCGCGTATTGCGTATCTCATACAAAACGGGGTCAAACCGCGTAATATTCTTGCGGTAACATTTACCAATAAAGCTGCAAAAGAGATGAAAGAACGACTCGGAGGCATGCTCGGTGAAAGTGTTGTTAAATATATGTGGGTCGGCACTTTCCACGGGATTTGCGGAAGAATCTTGCGCGAAAATATTGAGCAATATAGCTTCCAATCAGGCAAAAAGTTAGATAAAAACTTTACAATTTATGACGATGCGGATACAAACGCCGTTATCAAGCAGGCTATAAAAAAATTAAACCTTGATGACAAGCTTTATCAGCCTAAACTTGTTAAATCTATTATTTCCAATGCTAAAAACAAAATGCAGGATGCTTACACTTTTGCAACTTTTGCAAGAGATTTCAAATCACAGAAAATAGCGGCTATATTTGAAGAATACGAAAATACACTTAACAATAACAATGCTATAGATTTTGATGACATGCTGCTTTTGACGGTTAAGTTATTTGAGCAGAATGACGAGGTGCGCAAATATTATTTTGAACGTTTCCAGCATATTCTGGTTGACGAATATCAAGACACGAACCTTGCGCAATACAGACTTGTCAACATGCTTTATACAAACAAGCAGGCAGAAGTGCCACCGGAACGCTCACTATGCGTGGTTGGCGATGTTGACCAATCAATCTACAGCTGGCGTGGGGCGGATTATACCATTATTTTGAACTTTCAAAACGATTTCAAGAACACCAAAACTATTAAACTGGAGCAGAATTACCGTTCCACAGCGAATATCCTGAATGTAGCAAACGCGATCATTGAAAACAACACCGAACGCGTAGACAAAGTGCTCTATTCTCAAAAAGGCAACGGTGAATTGATTGATTACTTTGAAGCGCAGGATGAAGCTGATGAAGCAAATTTTGTTATAAGCAGGATTAAGCAGGACAGCGGCGGGAATTATAATCAGTACGCAATTCTCTACCGTACAAATTCACAATCCCGCGCGCTGGAAGAAGCTTGTATGGCGGCAGGTATTCCGTACCGTATTTACGGCGGTTTGAAATTCTATGACCGTAAAGAAATAAAAGATATTATTGCTTATCTTAAATTAATCTATAACACCGATGATTCCCAGAGTTTCCGACGCATTGTGAATGTACCGCGTCGATCTATAGGTGAAACAACAGTTAAAAATCTACAGGATTTCGCAGATAAAAACGATGTAAGTCTGTTTGAAGCTGTCAAGCGTATAGATGACGATTTGGATATGCCGCCGCGCACAAAGGCAAAATTAAAAGAATTTGCCGAATTGATTTTAAAATTCAAAGACGCGGTATCCTCATACAGTCTGCCTGATTTTGTAACACTTGTTATTGAAAAAACAGGATATCTGGCAGAATTACAAAGACAAAACACGCCGGAAAGTGAGGCGGATATTGAAAACTTGCAGGAGCTTGTTAATGTTGCGGGAGAATTTGTGCCGGAGGATGAAAATAACATTCTGGGCGATTTCTTACAGCAGGTGGCTCTTGTTTCCGATATTGACGGAATGGATAACATTAGCAACAATGTAACACTGATGACACTGCATTCCGCAAAAGGCTTGGAATTTCCTGTTGTATTTCTTGTCGGCTGTGATGAAGGTGTATTCCCGCATCAAAGAACATTTAATGTGCCATCAGAAATGGAAGAAGAACGACGGCTTATGTATGTCGGTGTTACGCGTGCAGAAGAGAAATTATATCTAACATCCGCAAAACGCCGCCAGATGTGGGGGGAATACAAATATTACAACCCGAGCAGGTTTATTGAAGAAATTCCGCGGCAACTGTTAAATGTAATCTTTTTTGAAGGCAGCCGCAACGACACTTCAACTTTCAGGAACGCTGTTTCAAAAGCAAAAACAGGGCATGCTGATTATTCGTATTCAGCCGCACAGTCTGACAGCTACGGTTTCATAAAACCGTCAAGCGGTTTTGGCAGAGGTTTTGTGGCGCCGACAAGAGGACTTGCGTCAAACACACGTGAAAAACAGAATACCGGCAGCAACAATGCCGGAAAATATTCACAGGCATCCCGAACTCCGTCACGGACAATTCTTGTTAAATCAGAGGCTAACCAAAAACGCGATGAAGAAAAAGTTAAAGAGTTCTTCAAAGACAACGCAATAAAACGTATGCTTGAAGAAAAACGTCAAAAAGAACGCGAACAAATGATTGCAGAACAAGAACGTGAACGCCGCTTGTCAGAACAAAAAAATGCTGATTTTATATATAGTGTCGGCGATCGTGTTTTCCATGACAAACTTGGTGTCGGTCATATCGAAGAAGTTACGCAAATGGGCGAAAGCACACTTTATACAATAGATTTTGGTAAGCAAGGTAAAAAAGCTATGGATGCGGCTTATGCAAAACTGAAAAAGTTTTAATGAAACAGACTAAACAAGTAAGCCTCTATTCTCTTTTATAGCGCAATACTTTTCCTAATTCCTGGCAGCTTAATAACTTTTTATATGGCAAGTTGACAATTTATTACCAGCTTAATATAATTATTTTATGGCGAAAATTATTAATGTAATAAAAGGAACTAAAGACATTTTGCCTCAAGAAATAGGTCAATGGCACAATCTTGAGCAAAAAGCCCTTGAAATATTTACAAAATACGGATATCAGGAAATAAGAACTCCTATCTTTGAGGCAACCGAACTTTTTGCCCGCGGTGTAGGAGATACAACTGATATCGTCAACAAAGAAATGTATACTTTTGAAAAAAGTGATCGTTCACTAACTTTAAGACCTGAAAATACAGCCGGTGTTGTCCGCTCTTTCATAGAAAACGGGATGTCACGTTTGTCCGCCCCTGTAAAATTATGGTACAAAGGTCCTATGTTCAGATATGAACGCCCGCAGGCAGGTCGCCAAAGACAATTTCATCAGGTAGGTGTTGAATTATTCGGAATTAAACAGCCTGCCGCCGATGCTGAAGTTATACTGCTTGCCGTTAACTATCTCAAATCACTCGGGCTTAACGATTTAGAGGTTGAGATTAACTCCCTCGGTTGTCCTGAATGCCGCGAAGAATATAAAAGAAAAATAAAAGAAGTTTTAAAACCTGAATTTGACAACCTTTGCGAAGATTGTCAAAACAGATATGAAAAAAATCCACTTCGTCTTTTAGATTGTAAAGTTGAATCCTGTAAGACGATTTTTGCCAAACCAGAAATACAAAAAGTTATTCAATCCGACTTTATCTGTGAAGAATGCGCTGAACATTTTTCTCAACTTAAAAAATACCTTGATAAAATGGATGTGAAATACGTTGTAAACAAGCTTCTTGTCCGAGGATTGGATTATTACAACCGAACTGTATTTGAAATAAAATCCAACAATCTCGGGTCACAAAATGCCGTATGCGGCGGTGGTCGTTACGACAGTCTTGTCAGAAATCTCGGCGGAGAGGATACACCGGCTGTAGGCTGGGCAATGGGTATGGAACGGCTTAACGCACTTTTGCCTCAGATTCCGCCTCAAAAATCCGATGCCTATATTGTGTCTAATTATTCAATAGAGGCAATGCAGCTGGCAGAAGAATTAAGAAAAGACGGTTTTAATGTAGAATTTGACCTGAGCAACAAAAAATTTACCAAACAGCTTGAAAAAGCATCAAAAGTAGCAAAATATGCTCTCATTTTAGGTGAAGATGAGATATCAAAAGGTCAGGTGTCGGTCAAAAATCTTGATACTTCTGTTCAAGAAACCATAGACCGAAAAGATTTAAGGAGTAAATTGAAGAATGACAAAAACAGTTGATGAAGTTATTATGATACTTGCCAAAACCTTTAGAAAACGTTTTGAAGATTTCAAAGGTATTTATTTGTTCGGCACATTTTTAGACGGAAAACCGCATGACGGCGAAGATATTGAACTGGTAGCACTTTTTGAGATAGAAGATCAGTCAAAACGCGAAGAAATATGGCCGCTTATCGGTAAAATCGAAACCGATCTTGATGTGTGCATAGATTTGTACCCGTATACAGAAGAAGAGTTTAAGCAGGACGAAGAACTCTATAATGAAGTCATGGCAAACGGCGTCTTTTATAACAAAGTAGGTCTAAAAGCTAAAAAGTAACCTGCTAATTTTCTTGTATACAAAAAATAGGATTTAATAATGAAAAAACAATCGTTTTGTAGATACGCCTTTACATTGGCAGAAGTTTTAATCACGCTGGCAATAATTGGTGTTGTAGCAGTACTGACACTGCCAAACTTAATCTAGAACTACAACCAAAAAGCATGGGATACTGCGAAAAATGTTTTTGAAAAACGATTAGAGGTTGCAACACGTCAGATGAATACAGAAGAAAAACTTGCAGGTTATGCAAGTACAATATTTCAAAAATAAGGCAATGCAAGATTTAAACGTTGCCTGATTTTTATTAAAATCGTTGTTCTTTAGCGGTTTCTCAGAGTATAAAAGTGGACCTGTCCACCCCGCAAGGTAGAAATTAGCGTGAAGTGCACACAATATAGTTGCGGGATGACGGCTTGTCGATGACCGTTATTCTTAAGCGGTTTCTCAGAGTATAAGAGTGGACCCGTCCACCCCGCAAGGTAGAAATTACCGTAGAGTGCAAACATTCTCGTTGCGGGATGACGGCGCAACGATGACCGTTATTCTTTAGCGGTTTCTCAGAGTGTAAGAGTGGACTTCGTCCACCCCGCAAGGTAAAAATTACCGTGGAGTGCAAACATTCTCGTTGCGGGATGACGATGCTATTGTTATCGTTACACTTTAGCGGTTTCTAAGAGTGTAAAAGTGGACTTCGTCCACCCGTCCGCAAATCCGCTATTTCCTCATTCCCCTATTCCCTTTAAAACATACCAATATCGTTCCTATATGTAAGAGTAGTCTACACCTACCTTCGTGTGCCTAGCCGCCGCCGAAAAAACCTACTATCTCAAGGGTATCGCCCACATTTATAACCTCGGTATCATAACAATCTTTGTTGATTATCTCAAGATTTTTTTCCACTGCAAACATTTTCCCTGTAACATTACGCTCTTTGATAAAATCGCTTATTGTAGAATTTTCTTCTATTTCCACAACATTGCCGTTGACGGTAATTTTTATTTTTGACATAATTTGCCTCCTTAACTATTTTATAATAAAATTCGGTTTATGGAAAGATACTTGAGAAATATTGCGATCAAAAAAATCGGAGAAGCCGGACAGGAACGCCTGTGCAAGGCTCGTGTTTTGGTTTGCGGCTGCGGCGGACTCGGCTCCGGAGTAATATTAAATCTGGCGGCAGCCGGGATTGGAGCTATCGGACTTATAGATAGCGATGTGCTTGAAGTATCAAACCTTAACCGGCAATTTATACATAATACAGAAGATATCGGTAAATTAAAGGTGCTTTCGGCAAAAGAACGAATACAAAAGCTAAATCCGGAGGTTACGGTTGAAACATTCGCACTTAGGCTGAATGAGAATAATTATCAGGATATAGTAAAAGAATATGACATTATTATAGATTGTTTTGACAGTTATAAATCCAAATTTTTACTCAATGAAATAGCTGTAAAGACAAATAAACCGCTAATTCACGGGGGGGTAAGCGAATTTTGCGGACAAGTGACTGTCATTATTCCTCATAAAACGCCTTGCCTCAGATGTATATTCCCTGAGCCGGATTTAGAGGCTAAAATCCCAGAAGGTAATCTTAGTCCTGTTGTTAATTTAATTGCATCTATCGAGGCGCTGGAAGCCATAAAATTGATTTTAGGTATCCAATCACCTTTACAAGGACATCTGCTTACAATTGACGCGCTTAACCTGACTTTTAAATCACTAAAAATCAACTCTTCTCGTCAATGTGTTTTGTGTTCTTGACAACTTTTTCAGGGATTTTAAAAACCTCTGTTTTAATTGAGTCGAGTGTAAACTGTAAATCTTTTTTGGTTATTTTACCGTCTTTACGGTAATTGTTGTTTTCATCGACTTTATCAAGTCCCTTGTTACTCAGATACATTCTGCGTTTACCTGCACTTGAACTGTTTTTGCTGGTGAGAGTGTAGTTTTTAGCATACGCAGGGGTATAAAACAGCGCATATAAATCTGCTCCGGTCACTTTTTTGTCTTTGCCAAGATATGTTTCTTTCATAGAAAGTGTATAATTTTTTACATAAGGCATCTGTTCTTCGCGCGAAAGTGTTGTAAATTTTTCAAGCGTCATATTAGGGTCAATACCTTCTGCCTCCTGCGGGTGTTTTTTTATGTAATTGATAGCGGCTTTTAAAGACTGACGATTCATCTGCCCGAGTCCTCTGAATGAGCCGTTTTTTTGCGAAGGGTCAAATCTTGATTCTTTAAAAAGCAATGCCGCAACATCAAGCGGATCGCATTTTAGTTTTTTTGCCATATCTTCTATTTTGTCGATAAATTCATCTGATAAATCAGGAATAGCTGTTCTGACCGCTTTTGTAAGCTTTACTTTTTCATTATCTACGGTTTCCGCGTTGGATTTTTTTGATAATATCTTAGATAAAGCCTCTTTAAAATCGGGCTTATTCTTATCGTTTAACTGCTGTTTAAAATCTATGACAATTTTTGTATTATCCTGCGGGGCAACATAATATTCTTCCGGCAGTTTAAATCCGCTTTTAAGATTAATTTTTATATCGTCAAAATCCGGCATACAAAATCCTTTCTACTACAACTTCACTATACGGATTTTTTGATCTGAAACTTTAATAAACTGCTTATAATTTTTAAAATTCTTTAACAAAGCGGGGCGGGAAATAAATTTTCCGCCCCGCTGAAAAATATTAACTACTCACATTAGAGTTTGAATGTAAAGCCGCCCTGGAAGCCGATACCTGTTCTGCCGATGTTTCTTACAGTGATTTGTAAGTAAGCACTGAATCTGTCTTTCCAGGTTTTTGTAGCCCCTACACCGTATTCAATGTAAGAACGCTGCATTCTCATATCAGGAAGGACAACATTTCCGGCATTACCTGATGAAGTACCGAGGATGTTGAACATGTACTGAATAGTTGCATACATACTCCAGGTTTCGCGTCCATAGATTAAGTTCAAACCAGGAGCGATGTTTACACCATTCAATCTGCCTGCATTCATTCTCATATCACCAAACTCAGTATACCAATTTTGAGTGTGGAAATAGTTATATGATGCCAGTAAAGTCGGCTGGATAGTGAAGTGTTTTGTCGGGTGGAAGTTGTAAGCAGCTTTAGCAGCAGTACCAACAAACCAGTTTCCAGTATGATCGTGGTATCCTGCAACATCCATTTGGTTTCCATATCCACCGCCGTATAACAATAATGAACCTAAGAAGTCATCTTTCATGAATGTACCCATAGCACCCAATTGTCCGCCGTTCTGATACATTCCGACTCCGCTGTAGTTCTGGTGAGCACCGTTATAACCTACATAAGCTGTCGGCAAGAAGCTCCAACCTTTTTTCATTTCGATTACAGGGAAGTCAGCCCCTACCAATGCGCCATAAGCTGTGTTATCAACATCCAAACCACGGTTCATGTGGAGTGTTTCTAAAGTACCATATGCTTTGTACCACAGACTTCCGTCTTTTCTACTATACTGATATGGTGCAAACTGCGGATATATAGCCGCGTATTTGTTTGCGTTGTTTTCTGCCAGAAGTTGATTGCTTACTGTAAATATGTGGTCAAACAAGATATTGTTTGTAACTAACTGGTTAGCATAAGATGCGACTGTAGAAACCTGACCTCTGAATACCTGAGGATTATATTCTACAAGACTTGCAGTCATTGCGCCCGGAATAGATTCATAAGCACCTGTAATCGGGTTCAGCTGTTTTTGGTTAAACATCTGATACCAACCGATAGGGGTGAATATCTGTTTGTCAGTTTGTGTAAATTCAATTTGTCCGAGAAGCGTCGGGTCAACATCATCTACATCAAATACATTGATTTTTATATGTCTGTCAATCGGAGCTTTACCGATAAACTGCCAATCGTTAATATTGATTTTGCCGCCATTTGCAGCTGCTAAATTATTCAGATCAAATGAATCGTGTTTCCAGTCACGGGATGAAATATCAATCTGGAAGTTAGCATTCTGACTGTTAGTTATATCAAGATTATTGATAGTATTTGCATTAACCTGACCGTTCATTGAGTTGAAAATAGATGTATCGTCATTGAATACAAGGTCGCCCGCAAAGTCAACCGCTCCGCTTGTTGCATTCAAAATACTGTCAGTCAGAGTTATATTATTCTGGAATATTGTACCTGATTTTGACCCCACATTCATTGTTGCGTTGTTAACATCGACTGTATTGCCAAATGTTATAGTGCCGTTGCTGGTCGCGTCCATTGATACAGGGTTTTGAGCATCAGCCGCAGTCGCTACATTAACTGTACCGCCGAAGTTGATGTTTTGATCACCTTTGGATTCTGCAATTAATGTACCTTTTGTTACATCAATGTTACCATTCAAATCCAAATCTACATCATCATGATAAGTTGTATATTTGATAGTAGCTTCTCTATCCTGAATAAGGTCGCCGGTAATTTCATCAGCGTGAATACCAATTGTTTTTCCGTCGATATTACCAAATACCAGATCACCTGCAAGACCGTTTTCAAATAACAGATCGCCCCCGTTGTCAACGAGAATTGTACCTGAATATTGGTCATTTTGACCGTGGAACCATACATCGCCTTCACCGTTTTTGTTAATATCACCTGCGCCGCTCAAGTCCGCATTAAGATGAAGTTCTCCGGTTGTTTCAAGATTCATTGTACCGTTAACAGCGATAGATTGGTTAACAGCGCCTGCAACAGGGTCTTTCATTGTAACATCGTTAAACAGATTTAATGTACCGCCGTTATCGATTGTAACATCACCTGTTAATATATCATTTCCGCCAACAGTAGTTGTTCCGTCGTTGCCTAAATCAACGGTTGCACCGTTTTGGATTGTTGTGTCACCTGCAAGATTTGCAGTAACTTCTTTATTAATATAGCTGTCACCGTTAAGTGTTAACTGGCTGTCATCTTGAGTTGTCAACTGACCGCCATCAGCTTTAAGAGTTCCGTTTGAAGTCAGGTCGTAATCTAATTTACCGCCTTGACCAAGATTTATAGTTGTATCAGCTGCCCAGCTGTCACCGTCATTAAGGGTAACGCTTCCGCCGCCATTAGTACCATTGTTAATATTTACTGTACCTTGAGTAAGGTTCGTTGTTGCGTCACCTGTTATAATGCTGTCACCGGTAATATTTAATTCACCGTTTTGGAAGTTTAATGTACCGCCGTCAGCGATTAATGTACCGTTTACAACATTATTAAGATTTAATATACCGTCATCGCTAACATGCACTGTACCTGTCCAGATGTCATTATCATTAAGAGTTGCATTACCATTTTGTACATTCAAAGTTCCTGTAATGGTTGCATCTACAACATCAGCGATAACATCGTTCGTATCAGCCATTGTCAAAGTAGCACCGTCAACAATCGTTAAATCACCGGTGTTAGCCTGAACCTTACCGTTTTCCTGCATAGCATATTCTAAAGAACCACCGTTGATAGTGACTGTACCGTCCCAGCTGTCATTATCATTTAATGAAACTTTACCACCTGTAATATCAACTATTGCATCGGTTAAAATAGCTGTATTAACACCACTGCTAATTTCACTCTGGTCATCAACAGTTAATGTACCTGATTTTACGGTTAAGGCACCGGTATTAGCATCAATATGACCGTTTGAAGTCAAATCACTATATACCAGCTTGCCGCCGTCAACAGTAACTGTTGCGTCAGATGCCCAGCTGTCACCTGTATTCAATTCAAGAGAGCTGCCGCCTACAAGTGTTGTATCATCATTTATCGTTGTATTAACTGCTGCGGCAATTGATCCGCCTTTTTGTAATGTAAAGTCACTGTTTATGCTGACATTACCTGAATTTGCAATTAATAAACCATTTGCCGCATTACCGCCAGCATCTACTGTACCTTTGAAATCAAATGAGCCGCCGTTAACTTTTACAGTGCCGTCACTCCAGATATCATTATTGTTAAGAGTTACACTACCGGTCTGGATGTCAACAGTACCGTCAACTGTTGTTGCTACAGCTTCTGCAATAACATCATTTGCATCAACCATTGTCAAAGTAGCACCGTCAACAATGTCTAATTCACCGGTATTAGCCTGAATTTTGCCGTTTTCCTGTAATGCATATTCTAAAGAACCGCCGTTGATTGTGATTGTACCATTTGAGTTCCAATCATCGCCTTGATTCAATTGTACTGAACCGCCTTGTGTAATATCAACAGTTGCATTTTTAGATGTATCATCAGCATCTCCGATAGTTGTATTAACTGCATTGTTAATATAACTGCCGTCTGCCACTGTCATATTACCGGAATTTATTTCTATAGTACCACTTTCACCCTCGATAGTGCCATTAGAAGTTAAATCATCATATACCAGTTTACCGCCGTCAACAGTAATTGTTGCATCAGACGCCCAGGTGTCACCTGTGTTCAATTCAAGAGAACTGCCGCCTTCAAGAGTTGTGTCTTTATTAATATCTGTGTTAACAACTGCCGCAATATAGCTTCCGTCAACCATAGTAAACTCGCTATTAATATCGACTTCACCGGTATTAGCTTCTAACAAGCCGTTTGCAGGATTACCGTCTTCATCAACAGTGCCCTGAAAATCTAATTTACCGCCATTGACTTCTATTGTACCGTCAGTCCAGATATCGTTATCACTGGCAACGAAACTTCCGTTTTCTTTAATATTTATTATATTGTCATTGTTTATTTCATATTTAGCGTCAGCAGTAACTTCACCGTCAACATTAACAGTATTGCCTTGACCTACAAACACAACGTCACCGCCGGTCATTGTTGCACCGTCCAGAACATCAAAGCTTGAACCGTTACTTACTGTAACAGTACCACCAGAGATAGAACCGCCGAGTTCAAATTCAGATCCGTCAAGAACTAATTCACCACCGGTTTGTGAGTAATTTTTACCGGAATCATCACGACCAACAAGTGTCAATGTACCATTTGTGTTAACAATATCGCCGTCCCAGATATCATTTTCTTTAAGAGTAGCTTCACCGCCTTCGTTAATGGTTAATGTACCGCCGGTTGCAATTTCAATTGCGCCTTTTGTATCAACTGTTGCACCGTCACCTACAATAACATTACCGTTTGTATCGATTGTAAGATTTGTATTACCGCCAATATTATTATTGTTATTAACTGTTCCTGTTACATTAACATCGCCTGCAATAATATCACCGTTATTTATTAACGTACCAGCAACGTTAGTAGTACCACCCGTGATTTCGCCGCCAGCAGTTACTGTTACAGAACCACCGCTTGCAATAGTTGTTGTACCGCCGGAAATTGTTCCGCTGTTTTCTAAAGCGCCGCCATTTGCTATATCAACTGTGCCGCCTGCGATTTCGCCGCTATTGGTTGCATCAGATGTTGCAATATCTATATCTGCACCGTCTGAAATTATACCCGCATTATTAAATGTTGAACCGCTTTGCGCATCAACCGTACCGCCGGTAATTTCGCCGTCAGCAGTTACTGTTACAGAACCACCGCTTGCAATAGTTGTTGTACCGCCGGAAATTGTTCCACTGTTTTCTAAAGCGCCGCCATTTGCTATATCAACTGTGCCGCCTGCGATTTCGCCGCTATTGGTTGCATCAGATGTTGCAATATCTATATCTGCACCGTCAGTAATTGTACCGGTATTGTTAAATGTTGAACCGCTTTGTGCATCAACCATACCGCCTGAGATTTCACCGCCGGAAGTTATTGTAATAGTACTACCGCTTTCAACGGTTGTTGTACCGCCGCTGATAGAACCATTATTACCTACAGTTAATGTACTGTTATCTGTAACATTAGTTTCTGTTGTGCCACTGATAGATGAACCGTCAACGAGTGTCAATTTACTACTGTCTGTCACATTGATTATACCGCCGGATGCTGTTAATCCGCAGTTTTGGGTAAGGCTGTAATCCAGCTGACCGTCTGTCTGATTTATATTGCCAGTCCAGCTATCAGTACCGTTAAGAGCAAGTGAACCGCCTGTAAGATTAACATCACCTGTTATAGTTGTATTAACGGTATCGGCAATTGAACTTCCGTTAGCAAGTGTCAAACTGCCGCCTGCAAGATTTACACTACCGGTTGTAGCTGTCAAGCCGCCGTTTGATGTCATACCGTCTATTGTCAAGCTTGCATCTGCATTATCAACTGTTATATTACCAGTCCAGATATCGCCGTTATTAAGCGCAAGTGAACCGTCTGCTATATTAACATCACCTGTTATAGTTGTATTAACTGTATTGGCAATTGAACTTCCGTTTGCAAGGGTCAAACTGCCGCCTGCAAGATTTACACTACCGGTTGTAGCTGTCAAGCCGCCGTTTGATGTCATACCATCTATTGTCAAGCTTGCATTTGTATCATTAACGGTTATATTACCAGTCCAGCTATCACCGCTGTTGAGCGCAAGTGAACCGTCTGCTATATTAACATCACCTGTTATAGTTGTATTAACTGCATTGGCAATTGAACTTCCGTTAGCAAGTGTCAAACTGCCGCCTGCAAGATTTACACTACCGGTTGTAGCAGTTAAGCCGCCGTTTGATGTCATACCGTCTATTGTCAAGCTTGCGTTTGAACCGTCAACCTTAACATCACCAACCCACTTGTCATTGCTGTTAATTGTGACCGTACCGTTTTCACCAACAACCATTGTTGTGCCGTCTTTGATATCAACCACAACATCTGAGGCTATAGATGATGCATTTTGCGCATCTGCTCCGGCAACATTCAATGTACCGTTGTTAATATTTAAATTACCTGTTTCTGCAACAAGTTGTCCGTTTGTATCCAGACCTTCATAATTTAAAGTACCGCCCTTAAGCGTTACTTTACCTGCCCATAGATCACCGCCCTGTCCGCCGTAAATTAATGAAGAATCAGTTTCTATTACAACTTCGTCATTTTTTTGCAATATAAGGTCTACAACACTTGCAATCTGTCCGCCTTTTTTAAGAGTCAGAACACTCGCATCACCGGCAGCTCTTGAAACGCTGTCCCCAACGGTAATTGTGCCGTTTGCAATTTTACCGTTCTCGCTCAGGAAAAGTTTTGAACCGTTATGCAATACAAGATTTCCGTCTTTAATATCAAAATTATTTGACATTGTAGAGCCGTCAAGCAATAATGTTCCGGCTTCCTGAGTATAAGTACCTGTGTAGCTGTTTGAAATATCACTGTTAACAAGTTCAAAAGTACCTTCTCCGGTCTTGTTAATAGCACCGGTACCTGCAATAGCTCCTTCACCTGATTGGAAAGATACTGTTTTAGAACCGGTTACATTCATTACTGAATTGTCTGCGAGGTAAACATCACGACCAGTATCTGATGCAGTGTTATTCTGGAAAGTAATATTGCCTTCTGTACTATCTAAATTAACAGTACCCGCATTATAAATCGCACCGCCGCGACCGTAACCTTCACTTGTGCTTGCTACACTGTTACCGCTGAAGGTTGTATTACCCGCTATATTAAGTTGAGTGTCTTTAACCGTTCCGACAGAAACATTGTTTGCGATAGCACCGCCATTACCGTCAAGAGCCTTGTTAGTTGTAAATTGTGCGCCCTGTAAAATATCCACTTTTCCGTCAAAATTTGCGATAGCACCGCCGCTCCACGCTGCTTCATTCTTGTCAAATGTTGCCTCTTCTCCGACAGTGACTACACCTTTGCTGGCTTGCACATCTGAATCAAAGCTGTAAATCGCACCGCCGGATTCAGCTGTAGCCTTGTTGCCGCTGAAATTTGCCTGACTACCGATTTGAATCTGTGCATCGTTAGAATATATCGCACCACCTGAACCTGCTTCATTTGAGGTAAATTGCGTACCGTGACCCATCTCAAGATTAAGTTCATCACGTGCGGTTGTTATATATATAGCACCGCCATAAGTCGTACCGGCTACCCCCTCAGCTTTGTTACCGGTAAATGTTACTGCATCATGGATAGCTGTTTTGAGTCCGCCATTTAAACTAAGTGCACCACCTGCTAAACTTGCAGTATTACCATTAAAAGTTACATTATCATATATGGTTAATTGACTTTTATCCCCACCGCTTTGTACAAAACCACCATAACCATATTCGCTTGCCGTAGTAACACTATTGCCTGAAATCGTAATAGCATCACCTTGCTCTGTTCCGATAGTCATCGTTCCCGAGTTTTGATAAGCACCACCATACTCTGTACCGGTTTCACCGGTTACATCTGCTTCTATAGCAGTATTCGCCCCTTCTGTAATAATAGTTTGCGCATACGAAATATTCGTTGCCAGATTCACTGATAACGCCACCACCGTTGCACTTAGCAATAACTTTCTCATATAAAGCTCTCCAGTTTTTAAATTATAATTATAATTCCTATTAAAAATATAAATCGAACTTTAAATAAATGCAATAGGTTATTTGAATTAAAATGGAATATTTTTATTTAAATTTTTTATCATCCGGATATCGTCATCAGGAGAGCTACCGGTTGTCGTCAGATAATTACCGGTCATAAGCCCCTCAACGCAATATTTAAGCGCTTTTTCCTGATTTTCTTTAGACAACCTCATCCGTCCGCCGCAAAGACGCAAAACGGATTTCGGGTTAGCAATTTTAAAAATCGCAAGTGTTCTCAAGACATTTTCTTCATCAATTTTGTTAAGATAGTTTGCGAAAGGAGTTTCCGGTATAGGCATTAAAATATTTATCGGAATAGAATCCGGTTGTATTTCAGCCAGATTTAACGCCATTTCAACTCGCTGCTCTGCACTTTCCCCCATACCTAATATTACACCGCAACAAAGTTCCATACCGTATTTTTTGACCAGTTTGCAGGTATTTATTCTATCTTCAAAAGTATGTGTTGTACAAACCTCAGGATAATATGAACGGCTTGTATTGATATTATGATGAAAACGTTTCAAACCAACTTGAGCCAGTTGTTTTGCCTGCTCTTCGTTGAGGATGCCTATTGAGGCGCAACTATTCAATCCCTCAATATTATTAATTTCAGCAATCATTTTTAACATAGTATCAAAGTCGCTTTCATCAGGTGTTTTGCCGGAAGTAACAATTGCAAAACGAGAAGCATAATGAGTTTTTGCGTCAATTGCTGCCTCTTTTACGGTATCAACACTAACAAGCGGGTAAGACTCTATATCGGTACAATAATGTGAACTTTGTGCACAATATTTGCAATTCTGAGAACATTTACCGTTGCGTGCATTCACTAATGAACATATTTCAACCTTATTTTGAACATATTCGTATGCTTTATCAAGCAATTCATCCAGATCAGAATTATATAAATTTAAAAGTTCGTTTTTATCCAATACCGCAGTTGTCATATTACCTCTTTAATTCTATTTACATGTCATTATTTAATGAATAACATCATTATATCATGACAAAACCTTATACGCATCGATAGTTTTACACATGTATTTCGGGATGTATTCAACATTATACCTTTGCGCAACATTTTTTATACTGCTTGTAGCTGATACTATGATTATGCGTGTATTTTTGTATTCTTTATACATCTGCAACTCGCGCACAAACCATTCACCTGCATATAGCGGTAAAAAGTCTATTTCCATTTGCAAATCCGTAATAACTATATCATAAGGATTGTCAATATTTGCCGTAATCTTTGCAATTCCGGCGTGCGCAGAACCTGCTGTTTCAATTTGGTAATCCGGAAATAATTCTTTTATCGCATAACTATGGTAATCAAGCCAGTTTTTTGAATCATCCACTATCAATATTCTTTTCATACACAATAAATAACACAAAAAAGCCCTGAATGCAATTCAAGGCTTCCATTATAAGCTTTGTTGTTTTATTTGATTATCGGAACAGTTATTATATAATTGTTACCGCGTCGTGTTTTTGTAATAGCGGACAAATCTACTTCATCATCAAAGGTGAATTGCTGAATGACTTTTATCACTTTATCGTGATTTCTTGTTTCTTTTTCACCTGCCGCAATGACAATCAGTGTATCTCCGTCAGTTCTGACTTCAACATTTTTGTCGCTATTATCAAACGGACGTAAATTTACAATAATTTCATATGCATCAGGTCTTTTTTCTGCCCGTATATAGCCTGCTGTCTGCTCCTCAAGACGCATTCCGCGTTCCATATTCCTTTTGTACATATTTTCTATCTGCTTCTGTTCATGCAGCATTTTACGCTCAATTCTGCGCATTTGCATAGCAGGATCCATCATACGCTTGAAATGCCAATCAGTCACTGTATAAAACGCCAGATATGCCCCTAAAAATACCATTAAAGCTGTGATTATGTGTTTAAATACCGGATGATCACATAACCAGCAGTCATTGTGATAACGATGATGCTCACGGTTTTCGTAATTGTTGTTTTCGTCCATAACTGAAACCTCCTTTATTGTGTTACATTTTATAGTATTTATTATAATTGGGACTTGTCTATAGCATATTTGTATGATATACTGTTTACAAAAAGGAGTAGGTAGCATGGCTAAAGTTTTAATATCAATGTCAGATGAATTTCTTAATCGCATAGACGGCGTTGCCTCAATCGAACAAAGAAGCCGTAGTGAACTTATTAGAGAAGCTTTGCGCACATATATCAGACGTTCGGCAATTAACCCTCAAAAAGCCGAAGATAACGCTAAAATACTTGAACAACTGCTTGATTAATTAATTAATCATTCACTTCTTTTATAAATAATTCCACCCACTTAATTAGACTCGAGATATCATAAGGTTTCGGGATATACAAATCCGCTCCGGAGCTTAAAATTAGCTCTTTGTCGTGAATTATTGATGTTACAATAAGCCGTGTTTTACTGAATTTATCATTTTGTTTAATTTGCCTGCATATATCCAGCCCCTGCATATTGTCAAGAGTGCCGGCATCAAGTATCACAAGCGCCGGAATGGTTTGAGAATACGCAATATCATCATAACTGCCAATTACAGAAACCTCATACCCTTGAAGATTTAATATAGTGGTCAAGAGCAATTTCATAGCCTCATCTTTTTCTATAATAAACACTTGGTTGTTATAAGTATTCTCATTAACCGCATCCTCAGCTGTAATACGAGGTCTTTCGATTAAATAATTTGATTTTGAAGGCAAATCAGCCATTGCGTGTATCTGCCGCAAAGCATTCAAAAGAGCCGTAACGTCGTTGTAACTGATAAATTCATTGGTCACAACCCCTATTGTTATGTGGACAAAGTTTGAGCGCCTTCCCGCATATTCATCTCCGCGCATAAGCATATAACCGCGTTTTTTGTCTTGCGCAGAATAAAATTTTGCGGCAACCGAATCAAACGCAAAGGTTAAAAAATTTGCTATCTTTTCAGCCTTAAAAGGATCTGTGACTATTAAAAACTCATTTTCTGAAATAGACCCCAGATAATCGTTTTCACTCAACGTCGAACTCGTAATCGCTGAAAAAGTCTGCAACAGCTTGTCTGAGGCAAGTTCTGTGTAAGTTTCTTTATAATTTTCAAAATTTTCAATACTAATCAGCAGGCAAGCCCAAGGGTGCTTTTGATTTAATGTACGCTTGATAACGCGCAAGGAATAATTTTTTCCCGGCAAAAAACATTTAGGATCAATGTTCGTTTCATATTCGCGGCGAAGATGCGCTTTCATCCGCACTGTAAACTCCTCCGGATTAACCGGTTCGCTGATAAAATCATCGGCACCGCTTTCCAAAACCTTAATTTTATCCGTAAATTCAGCTGACTTAGATGTAGCGACAATTATCGGCCGCATATTATAGGTAAGCGCGCGGATCTGTTTGCAATAGTCAGCTAAATCACCGTCATTACTGTCGGAAATTATTATTAAATCCGGTTCAGCTTCCTGTATTGTTTTCATAGCTGAAATAAGATTTTTGGAGATAAGACATTTGTTGTTTTTATTTTGCAAAAGTTTTTTATATTTGGTGGAAAGTTCACGCCTTTTGTCAATAATAAGAGTTACTGATTGCATTTTGCCCTCGCTTGTTTTTCAATATTTGCCAGAGGCAAAACTACCTCAAAAGTTGTTAAATGATTAGCCGATGAAACGGAAATTTTGCCGCTCATTTTATCTACAAGATTTTTTGTAATAAATAGTCCCAGCCCGCTGCCCTGGACTTTACGCGTAAGCGGATTATCAATGCGGGAGAATTTTGTAAATATTTTTTCGTAATCTTCTTCCTTAATTTCAATGCCGGTATTTATTACTTTAAAGCAGGCAAATTCATTGTTACAGCAGCTGCATTCAATAACAATTGTTGAATTAGCATCCGAATACTTTGCGGCATTCTCGATTAAATTAGTCATTATTTGATGAAATTTATCTCTATCAGCTAGTATATTCGGGGTTGCTTCTGAAATTTTCACTTCAAATTTTTTGTCCGGATACTGGCTTTTAACAAGGGAAACGACAGTATCAATGACAGGTTTTACGACAACTTCTTTCAGAATAAGATTTTCACTGCCGTGTTGAAGTTTGCTGACTGAGAGCATATTTTCAACGAGGTTAATAAGCCTGTTGGACTGTTCTTCAATTATTTTTATAAACTTTTTTTTGTTTTCATCATCGAGCCTGTCCCAGGATTCTAGCAGAGTTTGAGAGAATCCGCGGATTGAAGTCAGAGGAGTTCTGAGTTCGTGACTTACAGTAGATATAAAATCATTTTTTTCGTTGTCCATAAACTTATTATAGCAAACTTATTCAAATCCGGCAACATGCAAAAATACGCTATACTCACCATATAATGACACATAGTTTAATTTTATGTACCCAGACGTTATTCAAAACTCAAATTTTTGTTGTATAAACTGTCTATTAGACGCGCAATGTTCTCTTTTTCCTGCTCACTTTGATATTTAGGCGCAACCTCGCTTTCTATAATCCTGTCATGCTTGTCATATCTGATAAATTGTTTCCATTCGCCGTTTTTTGGGTTGTAATCGTGCACTTCACGCACTGTTTGACCGTCACGATAAAAATAAGTTGTCTTAGACGGTTTACCGTTTTTTGAATTGTATTCTGAAATAGAACTTACTGTCTGACTTTCACGGAAACTTGTCCAGCGAATTACATTCTCGGTTTCAGGATTTATTTCTTTTATAGTGCTAACAGTTTGCCCGTCGCGCCTGTAAAGCGTAACCTTTTTGATTTTACCTGTTTTTTCGTCATAATCCTGTATCGAAGTTACACGATTTTCGTTGCGGATATCATAGTTTATAGTCCGTATCCTTTTGCCTGTATCAGTATCAAATTCATCGATTGATTTATATAATATGTAATTTATAGTACGGTATTTTTTGCCTGTTTGCGGTACAAATTCATCTATTGCGCGAATTTTTTCATTATTAAAATAATCATAGTGGATAACCCGTAATTTATTGCCGGTTTTGGCATCATATTCAACAACACAATCTAGCGACTGCTTATTTCGCCTGTAGAAAGTTTCTTTGCGTATTTCCTGCTGCTTGGCGACTTTAACAGGGGCGATATAAGCAGATTTTTCTGCTTTATTTTTCAACTTTAAAGGCAAATTTTCTGCCAAAACCAATGCGTTCATAATAATTCTCCTTAATCTATAAATGCGTTTTTCATTTATTGTGAAGAATTATAACAAAGTGCAAATTAAGTATATATAAGACAGTGGAGCAATATTGTAATAATCCTGCCGGAGAATATGTCATTATATAATGACTACTTATTTAATTTATTGATAAGTTTCAGATATTCTTTGTAGTCCGTCCCCCAACTTGCCATAGCATTTAACACCGGCATAAGACTATACCCCACATCTGTCAGAGTATACTCAACCCTTGGCGGCACCTCCTTGTGAACCTTCCTTACTAAAATCCCGTCTTTTTCCAGCGCCCTGAGGTTTGTAGTCAAAACCTTTTGAGATATCCCCTTTACAGATTTTTTCAAATCCCCAAATCGCCTTGTTCCTACCAGTAATTCCTTTATAATCAAGACTTTCCACTTGTCACCGATTAGTTTAAATGTCGTTTCAACAGGACAGGAAGGTAAATCTTTATATTCCATAAATCTCCTTAAAATATATATTAGTATCTTTTGTATACTATTAGTTATTTATATCCTAAAGTTGATAATTTGTCAACTTTATGCTAGTATTTGCTTATGAAAACCGAGTACCAAAAAATGATTGATAGTGAGGTTTACCAACCATGGGAAGCGGAATTGCAGACAATGCGAGATCACGCACACGCGCTTGTACGGGAATTTAACAGTACCTGTAATCAATCTGTTTTAAAAGATTTATTTGGCGCAATACCAGAAAACCTATATATCGAAGCGCCTTTTTATTGCGATTACGGACGCAATATAGAATTTGGGAAAAATGTTTATATGAATTTTAACTGCACAATACTTGATTGTGCAAAGGTTAAAATCGGGGATAATACATTTTTCGGACCGAACGTACAGATTTACACCCCTTGCCATCCACTAGACGCAAAAACGCGCAATGAAGCTGTTGAATGGGCGGAACCGGTAACAATCGGAGCAAACTGCTGGCTTGGGGGCGGTGTTGTAGTTTTGCCGGGCGTAACTATCGGGGATAATTGCGTGATAGGCGCCGGAAGCGTTGTGGCAAAAGATATTCCGGCAAATTCTGTTGCTGTCGGTAACCCGTGCAGAGTTATAAAAAATTTGGAATAAGTGGGGTTTTGTATGGAATTTGAAGAAAAAACGTTAACATCAGAAAGCATTTATAAAGGTAAAGTTATAGAAGTTATACGTGACGAAGTGGAACTTGCAACAGGTCGCCAGTCGTTTCGGGAAGTCGTAAAACATTCCGGCGGGGTTGTAATCGTTGCTGTCAAAAAGCAAACAGAGGAGCCTGTAATCCTTCTGGTTAAACAGTTCCGCTACCCTATCCAAAAAGTTGTATATGAACTCCCAGCCGGCAAACTCGAAAAAGGCGAAAACCCTGATGAAGCCTGCAAAAGAGAGCTGGAGGAAGAAACGGGCTACAGAGCCGCAAACTGGCGCTCACTCGGTTATATTAACACATCACCGGGCTTTTGTGACGAAAAACTTTATTTATACCTCGCGAGCGGATTGGAATTTGTCGGGGAACATCCTGATGAAGGCGAAATAATTAAGGCATTTGAGTATAAACTTACGGATGTGGAAAAAATGATTTTAACCGGCGAGATAAACGACGCAAAAACGATTTGCGCGATACACAGAGCCTTTAGCGGGGTTGAATTATGATAAAAATGGTTGCGACAGATATTGACGGGACGATATTGCGCGGGGATTTCGGGTTCAGTCCTGCGGTAAAATCCTGCGTGAAGGATTTGTGCGAACACGGAGTTAAAGTTGTTCTGGTTACGGGCAGAATGCATTGCGCGGCATTAAAACTGGCAAACGAACTCGGGCTTAATACCCCGATTGTTTCATATCAAGGGGGAATGATTAAGGAAAATTCGCTTGACGGAAAGGTTTACTATAATAAGTACCTTGAGCCTGAATACGCGCGAAAAATCATCAACTGGGCGCGGGAAAACGGTATTCACATAAACCTTTATATGGACGACGTTTTATACGTGGAAAAAGACGATGAGATAATCAGGCGGTACACAGAAGCCAGGTATATCTCATATAAAGTGTCATTATTTAATGACTTAAAGTTTGAGAAAATCAATAAAATTTTGTTGATAGATTACGCAAATCCTGAAAAAGTAAATCAATGGGTGAAATACCTTAATAAGGAATACCCGCAATTGTATGTAGTAACTTCAACGCCGTATTTTTGCGAAATATCACATCCGGACGCGAAAAAATCCACGGCAGTGGAATATTTGTGCAAACTCTGGGATATAAAACAGGAAGAAGTGCTAACAATTGGCGACCAGAATAACGATATAGAGCTTTTAAAAGCCGGCGGGATTAAAGTTGCCATGGGCAACGCAACCGATGAATTAAAAGCTTGCGCTGATTATATAACCGATACGGTTACAAATGACGGATTTGTCAAAGCAGTTGAAAAATTCTGCAAGTAAAACAACACGCCGGCTCATAACCGTCCCACACAGCATTTAGAAAACGAACAATCCGGAAAAATGAATAGAGAATTGACCATGGAAGCAAAATAAAACCTTAAATTAAACGATTTAAGGTTAACCATCATACCAAAATAGCTGTTTATCGAGCGGAAAAATTCTTCTAAATACCTGCTGCCGTAAGGATTAAACCTACTTTGCCAACGGAGTATACAGTGGCGAATTTTATTCAAAGTCCGCTTTCTCAAAAGGATTCTGTCCGGCAAAAGGAAAAATCCGACAAAATTAATTCCCTGCGTAACAGTGTTTATAAGTTTTTTACACGGATGCAGTTTAAGCTTAAGGTGGGTTTGCAAATGGATATTTATAAGCTCAAAAAAGCGATTTAGCGATTTTGGATTGTCGTAAATGATTATAAAATCATCAACATAGCGAACATAGTACTTACATTTCAATTTTCGTTTAACAAACTGATCGAGCACATTGAGATAAACATTGCTGAAGAATTGGCTGGTCAAATTACCAATGGGCAATCCGTGAAGATTATCGGAATTCCACAGACTTTTATACGGCGGAATAAGGTTGTAGAGATAAGGAGGTGATTTGCGATAAACATTGGTTCGCGGATCGTGATAGATAATTTGTTTTAATAATTTAAGAAGCCAATCTTCAACAACATATTTTTGCAAGAGTGCAAAAAGGATATCTTTATCAATGGAAACAAAGAAATTGGATAAATCAGCTTTGAGATAGTACATTTTTTTAGTGTAATTTTGTGTGGCGGAACGTGTGAAATGCAAGAGTCTATTAGCCGCCGCAAGCGTACCTCTTTCAGGGATACAACTGTAAGTATCTTTTATAAAGCGTTTGTAAAACCTGTTTTTAATAGCATTATAAACGAGGTGATGAACGATTCTGTCCCTGAAATTAGCCGCCCAAACCTCACGCGGCTTAGGTCTGGTAACGACAAAACAAATACATTTGCCTATTTCATAGGTACCGTTTTTAAGCTCTTTATAAAGCAGAAGCAGATTTTTTTCAAGGTCAAGCTCAAATTCCAAAGCAGAATGCGTTGTCCGCTTATTTTTTCTGCAATCAAAATAAGCCTTGAATAAATCACCCAGATCAAAATCATTTACGAGTTCATCTTGCGAAAGCATAAGCAGTAAATAATTAAGAAACTAATGAAAAAGCTGTAATATTTCATTGCCTAGGCAAACCGCGAGTTTGTTGCTGTTGTTGCGGTTGTTGTTGTTCCAGTTCGTGTTGGTAGGGTTGAAGTTGCGGTTGTACGCGTTGTTCTGGCTGTACTCCTGCCCGGACCAAACGTAGAACGTCATAAGGAGCACTCCCGATGACAAATCCGAAAAAATTCAAAAGAGTCAACTTCGATTTTTGCGACCTTCACCTGCATTTGTTATAAGCAACCTACAGGGGCAAACGCCAACTGAAGGATATTACACTAAATCTCAACCTCGGTTACCCTCAAGGGATTACCGGCTCCCACGTGATGAAAAGCGCACTCCCTGTTAATCCTTGGATTTAACAGGCTCTCGCACTTTTTCATTAGTTTTTAACCATCCTTGCGCCTGATTAGATACATCATCAACCACTTCAACAAGACTTGCGAATTTTTGAGTAGGAAGGATTTTAATATCGTGAGCTATTCTCAAAAAGAGATAAATCATCTGGACATTTTCGAGCAGGACTTTAAGATGCGGGATTTTGTCTTTAGAAGTATTAGCCCTGTAAATAGCGACGACCATATTCATAGCAGTATTTTGTATCCTTTCGCCAAGAGTATACTTGTATTCTCTAGGGAAATGATTAATAAGCTGAATAATCCTAAGTAAAAAATCATAAACCGCCTTGTAGATAGGCAGAGTATCATATCTGGCCATAAAAAATGTATCCTATATAAATAAGCTGTCGGGTCAATAACGCTGTTTTCCCCCCACGGGTGATAAAACCACACACCACCCGACTGAGCACCCATAATCCAATGCGGTATCGACCCCCCACCCGCACCGGAGATTTTTATGAGAATAGATAAACGTAGACTTGTTCACTTTTACATACACGGAAACCACTAAGTACACATCAGCCGTTTCCCTCGCGTAAACCGTTACTGATGAGATCCCGCAAGGCAACAACTCACGTTTCACGCAACGTAACCGCTGCGGGATGACGCAATTGTTTTCGTTACTTCCTATAGCCAATCACTATTGGTATTGTTTTAGGGGAATAGTGATTGGTGTGGAAGTATTCTTTATATTATCTATTTCTCATAAATTTCAATGTACAACAATAACTTTTCCTATCGCCGAATGCGTCTGTTTAGTGGGTTTCAAGGCTATTCGAACTTCATGTAGTTTTGTTACATTTTTTGCCTCCATTTCTTGATTTTTTTCACCTTTTTCGGTATAATAATTATGTTGAAAATAGTTATATATACTGGATTGGAGGTGACAATTTTTATTATATGTGCATTTAAATTTTTGTCAAAAACTTAATATTTATTAATATTTCATCTTTGCTTTTTCCCTATCGCCTGCATCGGTTGCCGAAGCGCGATTTTCTGGAAAAATCGCGCGAATCAGGAATTGGAAAATTAATCACCTAGGCAAACCGCGAGTATGCTGCTGTCGTAGCGGTCGTAGTCGTACCAGTACGTGTCGGTAGGGTTGAAGTAGCGGTAGTACGCGCCGTCCTGGCTGTACTCCTGCCCGGACCAAACGTAGAACCGGTCTGAATAAGGTGAAGCTGAGATGAATTGAGAAGCTTTTGTTGTGTCTAAGTTTATTCCGCTGCTTATATCTTGTTGGGCTCCTATTGTCCCATCGTAATTATATAAGTAGGTAGCTAACTGTCCCAGCTGTTCCATTGTTGGCATGTTTTGAACTCC
>CALUQJ010000022.1 GCA_944322865.1 Candidatus Gastranaerophilales bacterium | reverse complement strand
AATACCGTTCCAATGTATAAGAGCACACTTCGTGTGCTGTTGCGGGATGACGGCGCAACGGTGACCCTTATTAGCCGGCTTTTAAGTCTGTAACGGATTTTAAGTTTGAGCAAAAGGCGACAACATTAATATCGTTCCAATGTGTAAAAGTGGACCTGTCCACCTGTGTCCACCTGTGTCCGCCTTTACACCATTATGTGAGTAAATCTATCACTTTATTCACAACTCTCACGCCATTCACTTTTCGCTTTGTTTATGTTATTAATAATATTGTTACAAATTTCTAATCGAGGGCTTTGACATGATCTTAATCACCGGAGGGGCCGGATATATAGGAGGCCACACGGCTATTAACTTTCTGAATGCGGGTTATGACCTTGTAATCTTTGACAGTCTTGAAACAGGTCACATTGAAACTATTGAAACTCTTAAACAAATAGGCAATGTTAGTTTTATAAAAGGCGATTTGCGGCATCCCGATGACCTTGAAAAACTTTTTTCTGAATACAAAATAGATGCAGTAATTCATTTCGCGGCATTCTCACTCGTCGGCGAAAGTGTCTTTAACCCTGCTAAGTATTATCGTAACAACACTTACGGCACTATTAACCTCCTTGATGCAATGATTGAGCATGACGTTAAAAAAATAGTATTTTCATCAACCTGTGCGACTTACGGCGAGCCTGAATACACCCCGATTGATGAAAAACATCCGCAAAACCCTATAAACCCTTACGGCGCATCAAAACTTATGGTCGAAAAAATTATGGCGGATTACGATGCAGCATATGGGCTTAAATCAATTAAGTTACGCTACTTTAATGTTGCCGGATGCGATGAAAAAATCCGTATAGGTGAATGGCACAATCCGGAAACGCATCTTATACCGAATATTTTAAAATCAACATTCACAGGCGGGCAAACCTTCAAGATTTTCGGGAACGATTACAATACTCCGGACGGCACCTGTATAAGAGATTATGTAAATGTAGAAGATTTAGCCGAAGCTCACAGACTTGCGCTTGAATATCTGAACAGAGAAAATAAATCCGATGTGTTTAATCTCGGAACAGAGCAGGGTGACAGTGTAAAAAATATTTTTGATACCTGCGAAAAAGTTTTAGGAACTGAAATTCCTGTAGAAATAGCGCCGCGGCGCGCTGGTGATCCTGCTAAATTATACGCGGATGCCACAAAAGCCCAAACAGTCCTCGGCTGGAAACCTGAAAGATCTATTGAACAAAGTATTAAAACAGCTTACGACTGGGAATGTAATTTACAAAAAATCATAAAGGATACTGATTAAGATGAAACGAATTTTGATAACAGGCGGCGCCGGATTTATCGGCAGTCATTTATGCGAAAGATTAGTGAATGAAGGCAATGACGTTATTTGTCTTGATAATTTTTTTACAGGTTCAAAAGACAATATCAGACATCTTTTGTCTAACAACCATTTTGAACTCGTACGGCATGACATTACAAAAGAATATTTTGCAGAAGTTGATCAGATATATAATCTGGCATGCCCTGCAAGTCCGCCGCATTACCAGTACAATGCGATTAAAACAATCAAAACATCAGTTCTGGGATGTATACACATGTTAGGGCTTGCAAAACGCTGCAAGGCAACTATTTTGCAGGCTTCAACAAGTGAAGTTTATGGCGATCCGCAGGTTCATCCGCAAACTGAATCCTACTGGGGAAATGTTAACCCTATTGGAATAAGAAGCTGTTATGATGAAGGCAAGCGCTGTGCGGAAACACTTATGATGGATTACCACAGGCAAAATAATGTTGATACGCGAATAATCCGTATATTCAACACATACGGACCTAATATGGATATGAACGACGGTCGTGTAGTGTCAAATTTCATTGTTCAGGCACTTCAAAACCATGAAATTACAATCTATGGGGACGGCTCACAAACACGTTCATTCTGCTATGTTTCCGATCTTGTTGACGGTATGATTAAGATGATGAATAACCCGCAAAAATTCATAGGACCGGTCAACCTAGGCAACCCGTCAGAAAGAACTATTCTTGAATTTGCGCAATTAATTATTGAAATGACAAATTCTAATTCTAAAATAGTTTACAAACCGCTTCCGGGTGATGATCCGTGCAGGCGCAAACCTGATATCACACTTGCCCAAAAAGAATTAGGCTGGAGCCCTGAGGTTGACATCAGAGATGGTTTATCTAAAACTATAGAATATTTTGACAGAAAATTACGAGAGGGAAAATAAATGAAAGTTTGTGTAATCGGAACAGGTTATGTAGGACTCGTTGCAGGCACATGTCTTGCGGAAATGGGGAATAATGTAATTTGCGTTGATAATGATTTAAAAAAACTTGAACAACTGGAACAGGGTATTGTTCCGATTTATGAACCGGGACTTGAAGAATTAATCAAGGTTAATGTAGCGGAAAACAGACTCTCGTTTACCAATGATTTAAAATCAGCCGTACAAAATTCTCTTGTATGTTTTATTGCTGTCGGCACACCGCAAGGCGAGGACGGCTCTGCTGATTTAAAATATGTATATCAGGTTGCAGAAAGTATCGGAGAAGCTATAAACGGTTACAAGGTTATTGTTGATAAATCAACTGTTCCTGTAGGTACTGCTGAAAAAGTAACCGAAATTATAAAGTCAAAAACAAATGAAGAATTTGATGTTGTATCAAATCCGGAATTTTTAAAACAGGGGGCGGCAGTTGATGACTTTTTGAAACCGGATAGAGTTGTTATAGGCTCCAATTCTCACCGCGCAACAGAAATTATGCAGGATTTGTATTCACCGTTTTTGCGTACCGGAAACCCTGTCATCATAATGGATGTTAAATCAGCAGAAATGACAAAATACGCGGCTAATTCTTTTCTTGCAGTAAAAATATCTTATGCAAATGAAATAGCAAATATTTGTGAAAAAGTCGGAGCGAATGCAGAAATGGTCAGAATCGGCATGTGTTCAGACAAACGCATCGGCTCACAATTCCTGTTTCCGGGGCTCGGTTATGGCGGAAGCTGTTTTCCAAAAGACGTAAAAGCTTTGCTTAAAACTGCAAAAGATAATAATTGCGATTATCAGCTTTTGCAGGCTGCTGATGATGTAAACAAAAGACAGCGTCAAATATTTATCAAAAAAATCCTAAAAAGATTCGGAGAAAATTTGGCAGGCATGACATTTGCAATCTGGGGACTTGCCTTCAAACCTAAAACAAATGACATGCGCGAAGCTCCTGCGATTACAATTATCAATGCATTATTAGAAAGAGGAGCAAAAATTCAGGCATATGATCCGAAAGCTTTTGATTGTGCCCAATTCTATTTCGGTGATAAAATAACTTACTCAAAATCAGCTTATGATGCATTATCAAATGCAGACTGCATGCTGCTTCTTACTGAATGGAATGAGTTCCGCCGTCCGGATTTTGATAAAATAAAAGAACTCCTGAAAAATCCGATAATCTTTGACGGAAGAAATCAATATAATGCAGAACGTCTGAAACAACGCGGCTTTGAATATTATTGCGTTGGCAGAAATTCGTAACAATAATTAATAATCAATTTAATATCTAATTGGTTATTGTATACTATTAAATAGAGAAAAACATATTACCAGACAAAGAGGTGGAGAAAGTTTAATGCCGGTCTTATGGAAAAGCGAAATAGATAAAGTGATAGATACAGGTTATGTAAACAAAGAAACTTCAATAACCGATGCACTTATTGAAAATTTCTATAAAGAAGTAATGAAACCGGAAGACAGAAAACTTCTGGAATTATTTTTTACTCCAAACCCTACGCAGGAAGAATTAAATGCATTGTTAAAAATTTGGGATATAGAAGTTAAAGGCGGAGCAAAAGCTTTAATGCTCGCTTATTTTATGAAGCAGCATCCGAATTTACAATTCACCGCCTATGAAGGTCCGCGCCTTAAAGGATTATTAAAATATTTTCGTTTCCATAATCTAAAAATCATTGCGCACTACAGTAAAATCGGTCGTGCATTAAATGAAAAAGGTATTACGCCGATGATTTTAAAAGGCGGGGCAATGAAGTACCTTCGTCCGGACTTGCCGCGTGTTATGGGTGATATTGACGCACTTGTTAAACGTGATGAATTTATGCCGGCGGTTAAAACTGTTCTCACAACCGGCGAATATGAATATGACAGAATCTTTGATCATTCCGTTGACTTCCACGAAATAGGTCAGGAAGCAGGCGCTTTGGATTTGCACAGATACATAGAAATGGACTCAGGTAAAGGCGAAAAACTCGTTAAATTACTCTATAAACGGGCAAGAAAAGTGAATGTTTTCGGCGTTCGGTCACTAATTCCGTGCAATGAAGATTTATTGTTCATTACTCTGATAAATCTTGCAAGAAATTTAAAAGGAAATACAAGCAAAGCAGGACTTTTATATGCGCTTTTTGACTTTGATTTTCTTCTGAAAAGCAAACCTGATTTTGACTGGGATATTGTAACCGGCAATGCTAAAGCAACAGACATGGAAATTCAAATGAATTTTGCATTGAAATTTATAAACAAAATAAGTCCGAATATTTTGCCGGATGATATCAAAAACAATATTTTCTTTGAAGAAGAAACAAATAATTTTTCAATAGCAGTAATGTATGACCGTTTTTATCTGAACGATTTAAGGACAAAATGCAGACCGATGAAGGTCGCTGATTTATTCAAAAATCCTTCGGAAATTTCTGAGTATTTAAAGCTTAAACCTGTATATTTTTCACTCAAACTTTTGCGCGGGCATCCGCATTTGATCAAATTCTTAATCAGAGATCTTAAAGAACGCGACTACGAAATTACTTGTCTAAATTAAAAAGGGATAGAAATGAATTTTAAAGATTTAACAAAAGCTGAAATAAGAGAATGCTTTAATAACATAGATAAATATTTGACGCAGCAGGAGAAAAAATTTGTCAAATACGTTGATCTCGGCTGTAAAGTAGTCAGGTTAATCGGATACAGTGAAGAATTTTTGCCGCATATCGAAAAACAGCTTACTTTTGTCTTAAGGGATACAGCAGACAAATACGATGCAACTATTGTATTATGGAAAGAAAATAATGCCTTTAATTTTGGGAAAAATTTACTGCCTAAATTTAATCCTAAAACAAATATGAGAATACGAATTGAATTGCTTTATTCTAAAAAAAATATATGGGATCTCAGAGTAATTGATGAAAGCATTTCTAAAGTAAAACCGGTTATTGATGTAAAATCAGAACACGGGATTATTCTTGCAAATGATTATGAAAACAACACGCACTATTATGGTGTAAATAATCTTGAGCCTGAAGAATTTATCAAAGAAGGTCATTTATTTGTACAATTCTTTAACAATATTTTGAAAACTCCAACATCAAATCTTGCGCACGGGGCTGTAATCGGACTCGACGGAAACGGAATTTTGATGTGTGCAAGAGGACAACGCGGCAAGTCAACTCTTGCAGTGCTTTCTATGATGAAAGGGTTTGAATATGTGTCAGACGATTATCTGATTTTGCACAAAAAAGGTAATGAACTTTTATCAAGTCCGATTTATTCAATAATTACGCTTTCGCCCAAAATGTACAACGAATTGTATGATTATTTAGGCAAATCAAGATTTGTTTCAAACAACGCAAGAAAAGACAAATATGTGTTTAATATTGCAAATTTCCATGACAAATTCAAAATGAATTATCCGATAAAGATCGCGATATTCCCGGAAATTGTAACTGATGAAAAACCAAGCATCAGACCTTGTACAAGTGCAGAAAAAGGGCGTGCAATGGTTCATCTTATCCAATCAACCCTATCTCAGACAAATGACCTGTGCGAAAACTGGACTGTCAAAAAAATGATGGATATGATAAAAGATTTACCTTTTTATAAGTTCAATCTCTGCCATAATATTGATGCAAATACAGAATTTTTAAGAGAGTTTATGAACAATCTTGAAAAGCAGGAAAACAAAGTGATTGAGGCTGATAAAATTGCAATAGATATCACATTTGATCTTACAAATATTCTGAACACCGAAACAGGAATTATTTATTCAATGAATGAATTTACAACTAATATTTATGAGAATTTATTGAACGATGTTTCAGATAAAGAGATCGCTGCTGCATTAGAAATATTTGAAAATAAAAACGAAAATATACAAGAAGAATTTAAAATATTTTTGAATGCGCTTAAAGAAAAAGAGATTTTCTCCCCCTCTTCATATAGCGATACAAAAGCTTGTATAAATGATGACTTTGCGATAAAAAATAATTATAAATTATCATTTATTGAACACGCAGAAGAAGAACGAAAACAATTAATAAAAATAGAAAAAATAAAGGAGAAAGAAAATGAACTATGTATTAAATGATTCAAAAATGTTTGCGGATGTAACAGACGGCATTGCAATCATCATTAACTCAGAAACCGGTATATATTACGGCTTAAACGGTTTAGGCACAGCAGTTTACGAAAATCTGATGAACGGTGCATCTTCAGAAAAAGTACTGGCATCGTTAAAATCTTGTAACGGGGCACCTACAGATATTGAAGCAAGATTGAACAAATTTATTGATGCAATGGTTGGCTATGAATTGATTTTAAAAGGTGACGTAAGCGATGCCGAAGCAAATATTGATGCGAACATTGCAGCAGAAGATAATTTTGAAATGGAAGTAAGCGAATACAATGACGCGCAGGAATTGCTGCTTGCTGACCCTATACACGAAATCAAAGAAGAAACCGGCTGGACACCGGAAAAAGAATCAATCGGTTACTCAAAAGAAGAAACCGCAGAACGTGAAACGAAAATGGAAGTGTAGGAATATTTTAATGGCTTTGATTGATAAAAATAATTTAGATGTAAGAATTATAGAGCCTACAGAGCAAGAATTATCAGTTCTGAACTCTTTAGGTGATGAGTTTAAGATTTATTCAGAGATGAGCGAACAGGATCGTGCTTTTTTGAATACACTTATTTTGAGGAAAAAACCGAAAAAACTTCTTGAAATTGGTGTATCAAAAGGCGGATCTTCCATTGTTATGCTAAATGCAATCAAAGATATTCCGGATGCACATTTGTATTCTATCGATATTAATGAAAATTGTTATTGCATATCTGATAAAAAAACGGGATTTGCAGTTGATGATTTTCCTGAATTAAAGAAAAAATGGACGCTTTATACAGGAGGTATAGCTGCAAATTTTCTTGACGAAATTGGTGGAGATATTGATTTATGTTTAATAGATACCGTGCATTCACTCCCCGGTGAAATATTTGATGTATTGATGGCTTTACCTTATCTAAAAAAAGATGCAATAATAATTTTTCATGATACAAATCTACAATTGCGAAAAGACAATTTGTTAATAGCTCAATTTGTAAATAATCTTTTAATGAGTAGTATCAGCGGTACAAAATTAATTCCGGAATGCAGACTAAACATAAATGGTTTTGGAAAGTTTTTCAATAATATAGGCGCCATTCAAACGGATACATCAACATTTATAAAATTGTATGAACTATTTAATATTCTGGCCGTAAAATGGAATTATCTGCCTAATAACTATATCATTACAACATTTAAGAATTTTCTAAAAAAATTTTATAATGAATACTATGTAGATTATTTCGAAGCTATAGTTGAAAGACAGCGTCTGTATTTTATACAAGCCCCCCAAATGCCCCTTCGTAAGAAGATATTTTCAGTTAGCGAGGAAAAGGGCAAAGAATACAAACATAAAGTGTTGCGCTTATGCGGTGTCAAAATCAAAATGAAGGTTGGACAATGCGTAAAATAAAAGTATCTGTTATTATACCTGTATACAACACAGAAAAATATCTTGAGAAATGTCTTGACAGTGTTTGCAATCAGACACTGTCAGACATTGAGATTATTTGCATAAATGATGCATCTACTGATAATTCTCTTGATGTATTAAAACAGTATGCTGGTAAAGATAGCAGAATAAAAATTATTAACTTTGCAGAGAATAAAGGGGCAGCCGCTGCAAGAAATGCCGGTATAGAAATAGCAACAGGTGAATATATCGGTTTTGTTGATTCTGATGACTATATAGATATAGACTTCTACGAAAAACTATATACACAAACTCATACAGATATAAAAACTTCTGATATTATACTTGGCAATATCGTTTACGAAACTCAAAATCAAATAAATTTATTTAATTCCAAACTTCGTGAAAAGGTAAGACAAAATAAATTTAATTTATACTGCATGTATACAATGGGGATATTTAATCTAGAGCTAATAAAAAAATATAATATCAAATTTCCTCCATATAAGACAGCAGAAGATTATTTATTTGCAATACTAACATCTTTTTATGCCAATAGAATTATACTGGTTGACAACTGTTTTTATCATTATGTAAAACGAAACTTGTCAAGTACTGATGAGAAAACTTTTATGTCTTTAAAATTTGATTATATTAATTCTTTGGAATACATAATCAATTGCATAAATTCTCTTAATTATCAAAAAAATGATTACAGTTTTTTGATTAATGAATTTATAGATAAAATTATCCATAAAATCATAAATAATAAATTATATGATGATACAAAATTTATGGATAAATTTAATAATTTGATATCAATAATTAAAACACCGAAAGTTGTATTAAACGGTGAAACTCAGAAAACTATCAAATATTTACAAAATAAAGATCTTGCAGGGTTGAATATTTTTAGACAAAAGAAAAAAGTTCTAAACAGTCTTAATTACCGCACTAATAAAATAAGAAACCTTACCGCCGCAAATCTTAATAAATTAAAAGCGTTACGCAATAAACATCTAGGTGAACGCTGCTTTATAATTGGCGGTTCGCCTTCTTTGAAGTTATTAGATCTTACAAAACTCAATAATGAATATACCTTTAGCGTAAATTGGGGATTTAAATTAAGAGACCAGGGACTTCACCACACAACATATCATGTAATGACAGACAGAGCAACTTTTACAGATGATAATGTCCTACTATACTTGCCTGATAATTTCAGTGATACTTATTTAATTTCTTCAGAAATTAATTTTCCTAAAGATAAATTTAATACCATATTTTTTGATTTTATTTACAAAGATGCAGGAAATACAAAATTATTTGAAACAGATATTACTAAACCATTGGCTGAAAGCAGAACTATTATATTATTAGTAATGCAACTTGCTTACTACATGGGTTTCAAAAAAATTTATTTAATAGGCGTTGATTTAGATTTTAAAAAAATTAACGGCCACGCTTATCAAGAAACTGACGGTGAAAAGTACAGACAAAAAAATATATTCAACAAAATTTGAGAATGAGATGTATACAGCAATAATGAATGCAACGCAGATATTAAATGACCTAGGCGTTGAAGTATACAATGCATCTCCTGCCGGTAAATTGGATTTTATGCAAAGAGTTGATTATAAATCCTTATTTTGTGATGAAAAAGAGGTTGTATGCATAAGTTAAAATCTTTAATAAAACAGTATGATGTAATTTCATTTGATATTTTTGATACATTGCTTTTCAGACCATTTATGGACCCAAAAGATGTTTTTAGCTATATTGCTAAATCCAAAAGTAATATTGAGTTCATTAAAGAAAGAGTCTTAGCTGAATATAGAGCGAGAAAAGAAATATGTAATAATGACATTCAAGATATCACGTATGACCAAATATATCAACACATTAATCCTGAATTTAGAGAGTTCTATAATTATGAAAAAGAGTTTGAGAAGCAAATTCTTATACCTAATAAAAAAATGTTAAAGATTTTTAAATATGCACTTGAGCAAAAGAAAAAAGTCATAATTACGTCAGACATGTATTTTGAAGAAGATTTTCTTACTGAAGTATTAAATACAAAAGGCTTTTACGGATTTGATAAGTTATATGTTTCGTCAAAATACAAAAAAAACAAATACAGCGGAGAATTATATAAAATTATTTGTAATGACTTAGGGGCTACACCTGATAAAATATTACATATTGGTGACAACTACAAATCTGACGTAATATCTGCAAATAAACTTGGCATTAATACCTTTCATTTTGAAAAAATAAAAGAACAATTTATAAAAAGTCCGGAGCATAAAAGGTTAATTGAATTTTATCTTGCGAATGAACATGATGTATTGGTCAGTGCACTTTTAGGGCTGCGTATAATAAATTGGTACAACAATGAAGAGTACAAGATAAATTATTGGCAAAATTTTGGTTACAATTATGGTGGACTTATAATTATTGCAATAATTCAGGCCGTAATAGAGATTATTAAATATCGAAACATAACTGATGTATTTTTCATCGCTCGAGATGGGTATCCACTATTAGAACTTTTTGAGAAATGTAATATTACTAAAGCAAAAGGTCATTATATTTATGCTTCCCGAAAATTAAGATCTTTATGTGTAGATGACGATTATGAATATAATACTTATGATAAAACAGCAGCTTGTGAGTATGAAAAATATATTAATTCTATTGAACTAAATGGTGACAATATACTTATTGTCGATTCATGCGCCAACAACTATTCTGCACAATGCTTGATTGAAACTTATCTTTCTAAAAAAAATATTTTAGGAGTTTATCTTACGGCCGTCAACAACTATAAATATAATTATATAAATCTGTTTATTAAAGATTTTAAAAAGGTAGATTTTAACTGGGATATTATTGAATTAATATTAACCTCACCTGAACTCCAAATTATAGGAATTCAGAACAATAAACCTGTATATATTAATTCAGATAGCGAAAATTATGGTATAGAAATGCGAAGGAGTCAAATATTCAAAGAAGTATATATTGGAGAAACAAATTTTATTAAGGATTTTTATAAGGTATTTAATGGGTTTGAGATTTCGCAAAATTTTCATTTAATATATGATTACCTGACAAACTTTTATGATAATCTTACCGATTTAGATAAAAGTAATTTAGGAACAATATCTCATGCTGAGGATCCTGACCATAAAAAATATACCTCACTTGTAAAAACGTCCACACAAAAAAATACAAAATACAATTTTGCCTCATTGAGAAATAATATACTAAAAAACAAAAATATAAAAAATTATCAACAGTCTAAACTTAATAAAAAAATGGGAGTATTAAATGTATAAAGTATCGGTTATCATCCCTATTTATAATGTTGCAGAATATTTGCCCAAATGCTTGGATAGCGTTGTCAATCAAACATATAAGAATTTAGAAATTATATGTGTTAACGATTGTTCTCCTGATAATTGCGACAAAATTTTACAAGACTATGCAGCTAAAGATGAACGCATTAAAATAATCAACCGCGAAACAAATGGCGGACTTTCTGCAGCAAGAAATTCAGGAATGGAAGTTGCAACAGGCGAATATATTTATTTTATTGACTCTGATGACTGGATTGATAATGATTATATAGAACAAATGGTTCAGGCTGCTACAAATAACAATGCTGAAGTGGTTGTAAATACTAACATTTTAACAGAAGAAGGTAAAACGCCACAACAACATTTGCCTCAAAATACAGAAAATTTTGTACAAGATAAATTTTTGGATGCTCAAAGCTGTATTTTCAATATTATATGGAACACCTGGGCCTATTTATGGAAGAAATCATTTTTAGATAGAATTAATGCGAAATTTCCGGAAGGTTATGTTATTGAAGACATGTATTTTCAAGCAACCACCCTTCCTTTCGTTGACAAGATATACGTAATTAGAAAAAGTGCATATCATTATTTGCAACGGAATAATTCTATTATGGGAACAATTACACAAATATTATATGTTTCTAGGTTAAAAATATTAGATAAAATTTATGATTATTATCAAGAAAATAGACTTTTAGATAAAATAAAAATTTGTATGATTCCTCATAGTTTATACCCTAATTCTTTAACTACCAAAGAAAATATGCAGTTACTACGTACCTATTTTTATAAAATTCAAAAATTCGTTAACTATAATCGAGATATTTATTCAAAAACAGCACTGCTTTTATTTGATGATGTACTAAATAATTTTGATAAAGCAACTGCAACTAATTATCAAAAAATTGCAAGACTAGAACAACTCCGAAACAATATAAAAAACCACCAAAATACAAAAAAAAGGTGTAGCATTCCAATATTTCTAGCTGCGGATAACAATTATGCTCCATTCGTTGCTACAACGATAGCGAGCGTCTGTGATAACACGAAATCTTTCTGCAATTTTTATATTCTGGACAGCGGTATCAGCGATGAAAACAAAGAAAGAATCGGGCTATTAAAAAACAAATTTAATAATTTTGATATTGAATATTTAAAAATTGACACAGAGAAATATTTTTCTAATTTTCGTTCCTGCGTTGAACATTTATCTATATCTACTTATAATCGATTTTTGATACACAAATTTAAGCCAGAGTTTGCGAAATGCATATACCTTGATGTAGATACCATTACGCTTATTGATATTAAAGATTTATATGATACAGATATGGAAGGATATCCAATTGCCGCACGACCTGCAGTTTGGTTACCGCAAGAAGAATTGAGAAGTAAATTTAAATTAAATAAAGATTATAAATACTTTAATGCAGGTGTGTTACTACTCAATAATGACCTATGGAATAAGGATAAAATATTTGACAAACTATTGGAAATAGAAAATCAATATCGCGATCTTCTTGGTGATGCAGATCAAGGCTGTCTAAATATATACTGTAATAAAAATGGCGGTTATAAACGTATTGATGATATATACAACATACCACCAACACATTTTGCTTATAAAGATAAAGCAATATTACATTTTTTAAATGACGATAAACCATGGTATTTTACTCCTGACTTTGGTGAATTTGAGTATATTCCTGCAACAAGACGGATAAATGAATTTTGGCATTATGCGAAACTTACACCATTTTATGATGATATCTTAAAACGCATAAAATACAGCCCCGAAAACGATATGCTTAAATTACGTGTAAAATCAATTGTTTTTAAAGAAAACAAAAAACTAAGAGAAGCACTTGCTTTATCTCAAAAATAAAAGGGAGAAAAATGAATAATAATATACCAGTATTTCTGTCCAGCGATAATAATTACGTATCATTAGTTGCAACAACTATGACAAGCATACTTTCTAATACCAAATCCTTTATTGAATTTTACATACTGGATGGCGGGATAACTTCTGATAATGTTGAAAAAATCCAATCGCTTAAAAACAATTTCAACAACTTTTCTATTGAATTTATCAAGATTGATTACGAAGAATGTTTTAAAGATTTTACCTCGGCTAAGCGTCTTACTAAAGCTGCTTTTTCAAGACTTTTAATACCGGAGCTTAAAACACAGCTTAACAGAGCTATTTATCTTGATGCGGATACTCTTTTAACAGGCAATATTGCAGAATTTTACAATGAAGATTTAGAAAATTATGCACTTGGAGCTGTTTGGGAAGAATATGATCAGTACATCGGATATCCTGAACGAAAAATATGTATGGAATTTTCTGATAACCATAAATACTTTAATTCTGGAGTTTTATTAATTGATTGTCAAAAATGGCGGCAAAACAGAATTTTTGATAAACTCGTAAACATTGAAAAGGAATACAAAAACAGAAAAAAGACAAATGATCAGGATATTTTAAATAAATGTTTTGATAATAACTATAAAATTCTACCGCGTAAATACAATTACTTGACAGGAAATTTTACATACTTCAAAAACGATACGGATATTATCATCAGACATATGGTAGGCAGAATCAGACCATGGCAGATAAATGAAAATGCCCAAACCAATCTTATACAGAATTTAAAAGAGTTCTGGTATTATGCTAAAATGACTCCTTTTTATGAAGAATTGGATGCAAAAACTCACGACAAACAACAGCAGGCTCTACTGTTAAGAAATGCCCAAATTGATGAATTTTACTTGAAATTATGGATTAAACGTGCTAAACATAGAATGGAGACTGCCAATGTCTAATATACCGATATTTTTATCCAGCGATAATAATTATGCACCATTAGTTGCAACAACTATGGCGAGCATACTTTCAAATACTAAATCTTTTATTGAATTTTACATCTTAGACGGCGGAATTACATCTGAAAACGTTGAAAAAATTCAATCGCTAAAAAATACTTTCAACAACTTTTCTATTGAATTTATCAAAATTGATTATGATAAATATTTTAAAGACTTAAAAGTGAAAAATCATTGGACTAAAGCTGTTTATACAAGACTTTTAATACCGAATATAAAACCAAATATCAATAAGACCATATTTATGGATGTTGATATCATTATTACAGGCGATATTGCAAATCTGTATAATGAAGATTTAGAAGATTATGCACTTGGAGCAGTCTGGGAGCAGTGGGCTGAATACGGAATTAACAAACAACACAAAATAAGAATGCAGCTTTCTGATAATCATAAATATTTCAATGCAGGGGTTTTATTAATTGATTGCACTAAATGGCGTGATAACAATATTCTGGAAAAATTGTTTGACATCGCTGAAAAATATAAAGATTGCCTGGAATTGCAGGATCAAGACATGTTAAACAAATACTTTGATAACAATTATAAAGTTTTAGAACAAAAATATAATTATCTGACCACCAATTTTTATGTGAATGATACACAAGAGCCTTATATTATTCGGCATCTGACCGGAAATGTCCGACCATGGCAGTTGAATCCGACAACTGCCTCTATTGTTCCAAACGTAAATGACTTTTGGTATTATGCAAAAATGACACCGTTTTATGACGAATTATTATCTAAAACACTTGATATAAATAACCAAAAACAGCTTTGCCGCCTGGCAATAATAGAAAAAAACATATGGCGTACGCAAGCTAAAGACAAACATTATAATGAGGTAAAAGCATAAATGAATATACCAATATTTCTGTCCAGCGATAATAACTACGCACCATTAGTTGCAACGACAATGACAAGTCTACTTTCAAATACAAAATCCTTTATTGAATTTTACATACTGGACGGTGGGATAACTTCTGATAATGTTGAAAAAATTCTATCGCTTAAAAACAATTTCAACAACTTTTCTATTGAATTTATCAACATTGATTATGAAAAATATTTTAAAGATTTCAAAACTTCAGGACATTGGAGCAAAGCTGTATATGCAAGATTACTAATACCGGATTTAAAACCTAACATTAATAAAGCTATTTTTATGGATGTTGATATTATTGTTACTGGAGATATTGCAAATCTATATAATGAATCATTAGATAATTATATAATTGGTGCTGTTTGGCAAGAAACTGAGGACGGGTATTGGAATCAACACAGAAAAGAATATCTTAATTCAAGTTCCGCCCATAAATATTTCAATGCCGGAGTCTTATTAATTGACTGTGCACAATGGAGAAACAATAATTTGTTTGAAAAACTCTTAGATATTCAATTTGAATATGGAGAGAAAATTAAATGTATGGAGCAGGATTTACTAAATAAATGTTTTGATAATAATTACAAAATTTTACCACGCAAATACAATTATTTAACAAGTAATTTTACATACTTTAAAAACGATACGGATATTATCATTAGACATATGGTTGGACGAATCAGACCATGGCAAATAAACGAAAATACTAAAACAAACCTCATGCCTAACTTAAAAGAGTTCTGGCATTATGCCAAGATGACTCTTTTTTATGAAGAGTTGGATGCTAAAACTCATGATAAACAAAGAGAAACTGATTTGTTGCGTAATATGCAGATAGATTTGATGACCTGGAAATTATATGCTCATCATACAAGAGTTAAATTAGAAAGAGAGAAAAGCAATGCCTAATATACCGATATTTCTGTCTAGCGATAATAATTACGCACCATTAGTTGCAACAACTATGACGAGCATACTTTCTAATACCAATTCCTTTATTGAATTTTACATACTGGATTGCGGGATAACTTCTGATAATGTTGAAAAAATTCTATCGCTTAGCAAACAATTCAGCAATTTTTCTATTGAATTTATCAAGATTGATTATGAAGAATGTTTTAAAGATTTTAAAACATCCGGCCATTGGAGCAAAGCTACATTTGCTAGATTACTAATACCGGATTTAAAACCTAACATTAATAAAGCTATTTTTATGGATGTAGATATTATTGTTACTGGTGATATTGCAAATCTGTATAATGAAGATTTAGAAAATTATACTCTCGGTGCGGTTTGGGAAGACTTTTCCGAACAAATACCCGAACATCTTACAAAAATAAGAAAAAATATGTTGTTAAATACAACACATAAATATTTTAATGGTGGTGTCCTGTTGATTAACTGTACCCGCTGGCGTAATGAAAATATTTCATCAAAGTTATTTAAAATAGCAGATAAATATTGTGACAAAATACAAATGGTGGATCAGGACATACTAAACAAATGTTTTGATAATAACTATAAGATGTTACCGAAAAAATACAACTATTTAACACCTTATTTTTGGTATGAGGACGAACATAAATATCTTATCAGACATTTAGTAGGACATGTGCGTCCGTGGCAGATAAATGAAGATATCAATACCGATTTAATACCTGATTTAAAAACTTTTTGGTACTATGCAAAAATGACACCTTTTTATGATGAACTGACATCTAAAGCAGCCACGGGTATTGCAGCACAGAAACTGCTTTTAACAGCAAGAGTTGAAACAATTTGCTATAAAGAACATTTCAAAAAAGCTCACGAAAGGTCAAATAATGAACATTCCGATATTTTTGTCCAGCGATAATAACTACGCACCATTAGTCGCAACGACTATGGCGAGCATACTTTCTAATACAAAATCTTTTATTGAATTTTACATCTTAGACGGCGGAATTACATCTGAAAACGTTGAAAAAATTCAATCGCTAAAAAATACTTTCAACAACTTTTCTATTGAATTTATTAAGATTGATTATGAAAAATACCTTAAAAATTTTAAAGAAATAGGGCATTGGAACAAATCTGTTTATGCAAGGTTTCTTATACCTGATTTGAAAACACAAATCAGTAAAGCGATATATTTGGATGTTGATATCATTGCGACAGGAGATATTGCAAATCTGTATAATGAAGATTTAGAAGAATATGCACTCGGAGCTGTTTGTGAGCAGTGGGCTGAAAACGGAATTAACATCACTCATAAAGAAAGACTACAGATTTCAGAACCACATAATTACTTTAATTCTGGTGTTCTTATACTTGATTGCAATAAATGGAGAAAAAACAACGTATTAGATAGTTTATCACAAATTGCTTATGATGATGCTGACAAAATACAAATGCCAGATCAGGACATACTAAACAAATATTTTGATAATAACTATAAAATTTTACCGAAAAAATACAACTATCTGACTCCGTATTTTTATATTGAAACAAATCATAATTATATAATAAGACATCTGGTTGGATATGTACGTCCATGGCAACTTAATCAAAATATTAAAACGGATTTAATGCCAAATCTAAAAGAATTTTGGCATTACGCTAAGATGACGCCGTTTTATGAGGAATTAGATGCTAAAACTCACGATAAAAAACAGCAGCTTAAATACCTTAGACATCTTCCGCTAGTAAAAATATCAATGCTCTCTCAGGCAGGAATAAAACCTGATATGCAGATGAAGGAGGCTAATCATGACTAATAAGATACCTGTATTTTTGTCCAGTGACAATAATTATGCACCATTTATTGCGACAACAATTGCAAGTATTTGTAACAACACTAAATCGTTCATAGAATTTTATATTTTAGACAGCGGTATTAGTGAAGGAAATAAAGAAAAAATTTTATCTTTGTCTAATAAATTTGACAATTTTTCATTAGAGTATATTTTTATTGACGTGCAAAAATACTTCAAAAATTTCAGAAGCATTCCTTATATTACTCTCTCTACATATAATCGCATACTCATACCTGAATTAAATAAAAAAAACGAAAAAATTATTTACTTAGATTGTGACTTAATCGTTACAAGTGATATTTCAGAACTATACAACATTGAATTATCAAATTTTCCTATAGCTATGGCAAAAGACACAGGCAAGAGTGAAGAAGTCTCAAAGCAGTTAAAAATACTCAATATTAATAAGTTTTACAATGCAGGTGTGCTGTTTATAAATTGTGAACAATGGCGTAAAAATAACTGTACACAAAAATTATTAGATACTGAAGCAATATATAGGGATAAAACGATGTTTGCAGATCAAGCCATTCTTAGTATAGTTTTCCAAAACAATTGTTTTGAACTGTCGTCAAAATTCAATGTTCAATACGGCAGTGATGATATTGTTATAAGACATTTTGTGAATACATACAAGCCATGGAAAACAAATTACTTTATGATAGGTAATAAAGTTGTACCACTTAATAATTTTGATGATTTCTGGTATTATGCCAAAATGACACCCTTCTATGAAGAATTGTTGGTCAATTATAAAAAAAATATAAATCAAAACATGCTAACAAAAAGAATGAGCATAATTGCAGATAAAATAAAGAAAGAGGCTTCTATATGCAAAATCTGATTTCTATAATAATCCCGGTGAAAAACGGAAGTAATTATATGGAAGAAGCTATAACCGAAATAAAACAACAGAATATGAATACTGAAATTATCGTGGTTGATGATGGTTCAACTGATAATACCTCTGAAATTGCGAAGAATTACGGATGTATAGTTATCAAAAACACAACATCTCAAGGACCTGTTGCCGCTAAGAATCAGGCTTTAAAAATTGCGAATGGCGATTACATCATGTTTCATGATCACGATGACATTATGAATAATGGTGTTTTAGAAAAAATGCTTGCAGAATTGAATGCCGCATCTGATATAAGTGCTGTTATGTGTAAAGTAAAAGATTTTATATCAGATGATATACCGTCAGAAGAAAAACAAAAAATAAAGATTAAATCAGAACCTTATTACGGACTGTTCACAGGGGCGATATTAATACGCAAAAATGTTTTTGATATTATTGGAAATTTTGATGAGCAGGTTACCGCCGGAGAGATTTTAGACTGGCAAACAAAAATGGAAAAGCATAATCTCAAAATCAAAAAGCTTGATTTAATTTCTACCCAAAGACGCTTACATACAACTAATTTTGGCAGAACGCAACAACAAACAGAATTTAAAGACTACGCAAAATCTTTACGCGAAAGACTAAATATGATAAAAAAACAAAATAAGGAGAGCTAAGATGAACAACACACACTCTGAGACTTTTTATAACAGATATATTGTAGAAAATGCCAAACAACACCTTGGTATTGACATGATGAGATTTCTTATGTTTAAAGAAGGTAAATTTATTAATCCAATGAAAAAAAATGAAATTTTACAGCAATATATAAAAGAAGAACTTGATAATTTTTATAATAAAAAATTATTAAACATACCGGAAATCGAATTTTGCATTACGACTAAATGTACATTACAATGTAAAGACTGCTGTGCATTAATTCCACAATTAGATAAAACTAAACGCAGTGAAATGAATTTTTCCGACTTTAAACTATATTTTGACAAATTCAGCGCTGCTGTTGATACAATTAGACTGCTTGTAATGATTGGCGGTGAACCTCTTATGAATCCGGAACTTCCGCAAATGTTAGAATACGCTGCTGAAAATAATAAAATTGACTTTATAAAAATAATTACAAACGGGACAATGTTGCCTAATTCAAATTTACTAAACACGTTAAAAAAATATAACAAGAAAATTTATTTGTACATAAGTAATTATTCTTGCAATCCTGAACTCAAAAATTTAATAAAACATGAAAAACTTCTTGAATTATTAGATGAAAATCAAATTAAGCATCAAAAAGTTGATGAATGGGTATGGCTGGAAGAACATGGCTTTAGCAAAGCGGCTTTTCCGGAAAATATAACTAAAGACAAATTTAAAAACTGTTTTAGAACTAAATGTACTCAAATCATAAATGGGAAATTAGATATTTGCTCTAAAGCAACTGCCGGAAGAGAACTGAATATGTTTGAAGATGACAGCATTGATATTATAAATACTACAAACTTACGAAACGATTTAATTGAATTTTACTCTAAAGAATATTTAAAAGCTTGCGAATATTGTATCCTTTGTGATACAAAAGTATCACCTGCTTTACAAATAAACAACAAATAATTTATTAAACAAAGGAGAGCTAAGATGAGAAAACAAACAAACAAACAAACAAACAAACAAACAAACAAACAAACAAACAAACAAACAAACAAACTTTTAGAGAGAATTTTCTCTATCAAAAACATTTATAAAACTAATAAATATGGGTTAATATCATCCATACATAAACAAATAACCATTTTAGGAATAAAAATAAAAATTAAAAAACGATTTTCAAAATTTGAAAATAATTTAATTAACCAAATAACTAATCTTAATGAAAAATACGAATATAAAAAAAAGAATCTCGTTTGGGGTAATTTTTACATACAGAACATCTTAGAAAGTGATAAAAAACAAGACAAAATACTTGTAGAAAATCTTTACAAAAACTTAGATGAGGAAGCTCGTTTGCATTTAGATAATTTATTGTCACGCAATTCCAGAATTGTAAACTCCAAACGAAAAAGTTACATTGATCCATGGGCTAAAGATGTTTATACCAAAGAAGAACTTAATGAATTAGAAATAAATCAAAACTTCGCAAAAGAAGTAGCGAGATACCATGATTATTATCAATGGAAAAATTTCAAATTACCAATAAATTCTTTTGCAAATCAAATATTTTTAAATAAATACGGAATTGATTTGTTAAAACACAACAATACAATTAAAGAAACCATTATAGATGTTGGAGCATTTATCGGAGATACGGCTATGGTTTTCAGAGATGAATTTCCGGATAACAAAATAATTTGCTTTGAACCAGAAGAAAAAAATTACAATTTATGTCTTGAAACATTAAAATTAAATAATTCACAAAATATTGTTGTTGAAAAACTTGGTCTTGGCGATAAAAAATGTACTTCATATATTGACGGTACTGGCGGAACAGCAAAAATAAAAGTACATGGTGAACAACAAGTCAACATTACAACGTTTGATGATTATGTAAAAGAGAACAATATCAAAGTCGGTCTTATTAAGGTTGATATTGAAGGATTTGAAAAAAACTTCATCGAAGGTGCTAAAGAAACACTAAGAACTCAGGCTCCGACACTGCTATTAAGTATTTATCACAGTACCGATGACTTTTTCACTATCAAACCTATGGTCGAAGAAATAATGAAAGATTCACCATTTGAATACAGATATGATTTCTTTGAGCCTGTATCTCAATATTCAATATTTGAAACTCTGCTGATTTGCGAAAAGAAGTTGCAATAACTTTTGCAAATGATTTTTTCAATGCTATAATTACATATATGACAGTATAGATGAGGATAGCACATGAAACTTAGTACGACACAGGCACAAAATTCATTCAAATATGGCTGGTTACTCTCAAGGATCTTTCCTTATATCAAACCATATCTTTTCAGAATATTCTGCGGCTTTATTGTCGCAATCCCGCTCGGATTACTCGACGGCGTGACCGCCTTCGCGCTCAAACCATATATGGATTATGTAGTCGGCAAGCAGGACTGGGTATTTCACATTCTGGAACATGAATTTACTCTCACATGGCAATTATTCGCCTTCATAATCCCGTTTGGTGTAATCCTCTTTGCTGCATTTCAAGGAGTTTTACGCTATCTAAATGACTATATTTCAGCTTGGACAAGTCAGAGAATTACCAACGATGTTAAAATGAATTTATTCCACAAGCTAATCTATATGGATCCGCAATTCTTTGACGAAAACCCGTCAGGTATTATCATTTCCCGTTATATGAGCGACCCGCAGACAGCCTCTGTCGGTATTGTTGAACAGATTAAAACAATCACAACAAGTTTGTTCGGCGCTCTCGGACTTATTGGCGTTATGCTCTACAGTTCATGGAAACTCGCTGTTATCGGGGTATTAGTCCTCGGCATTGCTTTTGTTCCGGTTGCTCTTATCAGAAAAAGAATTAAAGCAGCTTCCAACAAAAACATGGTTATTGGCGGAAACATTACAACTAACATAAACGAAACCTACAACGGCAACAAAGTCATGGCGGCTTACGAACTCCAACAGCGTCAGGAAAACTATTTTAGAGATCAGATTTGGCAGTCTTTCAATGTAAATATGTCGCTAACAAAACGTGCCGCATGGATGAGTCCGTTTATGTATTTAATCGCATCCTGCGGTATTGCAATAGTGCTCGGTTATGGAACGCATTTAATTACAAGCGGACAGATGACGGCAGGCGCTTTCGCATCTTTCGTAACTTCTTTATTACTTTTATATAAACCGGTTAAAACTCTCGGAAACACTCTGACAAGCATTCAGAACATCTTTGTTGCAATGGGTCGTGTTTTTGAATTATTCGATCTTTATCCGTCTATTCAGGAAAAAGAAAATGCAATTCCTATGAACGGCTTGAACGATAAAATCGAATTTCAAAATGTTTATTTTGAATACATTCCGGGGCATCCTGTCCTTAAAAATATCAATTTAACTATCAAAAAAGATGAAACTCTTGCCATTGTCGGCAATTCAGGAGGCGGAAAATCAACTATTGTTAATCTTTTGCCGCGCTTTTATGACATTAAATCAGGTTCAATAAAGTACGATGGAGTTGATATAAGAGATTTAACAATAAGCTCTCTTCGCCATAATATCGCAATGGTATTTCAGGACAACTTCCTGTTCTCCGGTACTATCAGAGAAAATATAATGATGGGCAACCCGAATGCAACAGCAGCTGAGCTTGAAGAAGCAATAGAATCCGCACATTTGCAGGAAATGATAGCTGATTTGCCGGACGGACTTGATACTTTGCTTGGTGAGCGCGGTCTGACTCTGTCCGGTGGTCAAAGACAGCGTGTAGCGATTGCAAGAGCTATGATTAAAAATACTCCGATTGTTATTCTTGACGAGGCAACTTCCGCTCTCGATAACAAATCTGAAGCAATTGTCCAAAAAGCTCTTGACAATTTGATTAAAAACAAAACAGTTTTTGTCATTGCACACAGATTATCTACTATTAAAAACGCGGACAGAATTGCTGTTATCACAGAGGGCGAACTCGTTGAACTCGGAAATCATGACGAGTTAATGGCAATTCCGAACGGTCAATACAGAGCACTGTATGAAATGCAGTTCAAAAAACAGGAAGAAATGCTGACAAATGTATGATTTTTACGATATAATTCAGACAGGAGGCAATAATGCTGGCTGATTATCATATGCATACATCTTTTAGCGATGATTCTGTAATGCCGATGCAAGATGCGGTAGAAAGAGCTATTGCCATCGGGCTTGATGAAATATGTTTTACTGATCATATAAATGCAGTTCATTCCTACGATGACTGTGATTGCGACGCTTATTTAAAAGAAATAAATCGCTGCCGGCAGATGTTTAAAGATAAAATCACTATTAAATTCGGCATGGAATTCGGGCTGCAATCACAACTATGTTCGTATTATGAAGACTTATTCAGACAGTATGATTTTGATTTTATACTTCTTTCAGTGCACCTGATTAATAATCTTGATCTCTGGAACCACGAGTTTCAGCATGGCAAATCACAGATTCAATATAATTGCGAATATTATGATGAATTGCTGAATATTGTTCATAATTACAACGATTATAGCGTACTCGGACATATGGATCTAATCCGGCGCTATGAAATTGAAAGCGAATGTCCCTTTGAATACGTAAAAGACCGTATTGAAAAAATTCTACGCGTTGTGATTGATAACGGAAAAGGAATTGAAGTCAATACATCTTCTTTCAGATACGGTTTGCAAGACCTGATGCCTTCACGTGAAGTTTTGAAGTTATACAAAAAACTTGGCGGCGAGATTATCACAATCGGGTCAGATTCGCACCGCGAAGAACAAATCGGGTACAAAATACCGTTTATCCATGAACAATTAAAATATCTCGGGTACAAATACTTTTGCACTTTTGATAAAATGCAGCCGGCATTTCACAAGTTAAACTAACACAAAACTAATATTTTAATCTTATAATTATTTTGTCAAAAAATAAGGACTTTTTATGGCTGAAGAAAAAATATTGATAATAGATGATGAATCTGCAATATGCGAACTTATCCAGATGAATCTTGAAGCAGGCGGGTATTCTAATATAAAAACAGCAAATGACGGTGCAAATGCAGTTAAAACAATTTTTGAATGGCTTCCTGACTTAATACTTCTTGATCTTATGCTGCCAAAAATAGACGGTCTTAGCATTTGTAAACAGGTAAAAAACACCCCGCAAACAGCGAATATTCCTATCATAATATTAAGTGCAAAAAGCCGCGAAAACGATATTGTTGAAGGGCTTGAGGCAGGTGCAAACGACTATATTACAAAACCGTTCAGCAATAAAATTCTGCTTGCCAGAATAAAATCACAACTCAGGAATACAAGCAACGCATCTTTTGATATTATAAATTACAAAAATTTGTCAATAAATTTTGAACAACGGAATGTCAAAATTAGTGGCATCACGGTGGACTTAACATACAGTGAATTTGAAATATTGAGTATATTTGCGCGCCATCCGGGTAAAGTTTATACGCGCTCACAGCTGCTTGCGCTACTACGCGGAGATGACGGTTTTGATATAGCAGAACGCGCAATTGATGTCCAGATAGTTAATCTAAGGAAAAAACTCGGAGAATACGGTAAATATATCGAAACAATCCGCGGTATAGGTTACAGAGTAAAAGAGGTACAAGATGACCAGACGCGATAAATTGCTTTCTTTTGTGCCGCTTTGCCTTGCAGGCCTTGTGCTCATTGCAATGTTTTTACAATTTTTACACCTGATCCAGTTTAACAGATCTTATATGCAGGAAGAGCAGAGTGAACTGCAAATCTTCACAAAACAAATTATCTGGGCAATAAAACCTATTCTGGACAGAAAAGATTATGTTACGCTGAACAAATACTGCAACGATTTTAACGACGACGAAATTCGAATAACAATAAGGGATTCCAAACAAAAAATTGTCGCGGATTCAAAGAGCAAACTTGAATTTGCAGACCACAACATTCCGAAAGATACCGCAGATGACGGTGTTACAGAACAAATCAACAATTACAAAGAAACCGTAAAAGACAAAATGATAAGCTATGAAACGAGTATTCAAAGTGCAAGCGGAACATATCAATTGCAGCTTACGATCTCGGAAGCTGATGTTATGAATACTCTTTTAAAAGCGCAATACAACATAATTTTATTTTTTATAGCAGGATTTATTTTGGTTTTAACCATTGCCTTATACATAACTCTTATGGTAAAAATACCTTTTAACGAACTCCAAAACAGCGCAACACGAATTGCCAAAGGAGATTTATCAGAAACTATTTCAGTTCCTGCGACAGGTATTTTACATGAACTGGCTGTTGCAATAAGCACTATGGCACAACAGCTTAAAAACCAGATAAATGACTTACAAAAATTAGAAAATTTCAGAAAAGATTTTATCGCGAATGTTTCGCACGAGATAAAAACCCCTCTGACTGCAATACTTTCCGCTGTCGAATATCTTGAAAATACATTTCAACATTACAATGAACAAGAAAAAAAATGCCTCAAAATTATTTCAGATCAGGGAACCCGTCTGAATGCACTTGTTAACGATATTTTAAGCCTTGCACTTCTTGAAAGCAGACTTTCAATGAGCAGCAGAAATTTTGAACAGTTCAATTTAACCAATACAATCTCAAATGCAGTAAACGCTTTTGAAAACCTGCCTTCTGACAATCTGCCGCAAATAAATTACACACCAGACAATGAGATTATACTCTCCGGCGATGAACATCTTATAGAACAAGCGTTAAACAACCTTATATCAAATGCAATAAAATATTCACAGAGTAAAATTATTGACATTAAAGCTCTACAGGCAAGTAACACCTTGAAAATCATAGTACAAGATTACGGGATTGGCATTCCGCAAGAAGATGTAGCGCGGATTTTTGAGCGTTTTTACAGAATAGATAAAGCGAGAAGTCGTGCTTTAGGCGGCACAGGACTTGGGCTTGCCATAGTTAAAAGTATCGTTACATTACATAACGGTACTATTAACCTTGAAACCGCCCCTAACCAAGGCTGTAAATTTGTAATAACACTGCCGGTTAACGAATAAAGTTAGTCCAGATTTTATCTTCTTTGACCGGCTCCAGACCGGCATTTTTACCAGCTTCAATGCATTTCAAAAGCCACGCCATATTATTACCCAGCATCCGCATAATTTGTAGCCCTTCAAGATCTTGTAAAACCTGTTCGGGCTTGTTACCGTGAACCATATTCCAGTAATTAGAAGAAACTACAGGCATGTTGTTTATTGTAAAATGTTTGGTTATTGCATCCAAAGAAGCCGTTGTACCGGCGCGTCTTGCAGAAACAACCGCCGCAGCAGGTTTATAAGCAAACGCAGCGCTGCCAGCGTAGAACAATCTGTCCATCAACGTGAGTAATCTTCCGCTAGGGTGTGCGTAGTACACAGGGGAACCGAAAATAAACCCGTCTGCCTCTTTTGCTTTATCAATAATTTCATTTACCATATCGTCTTTAAAAACACAGTGACCATCAGATTTTTTACAAGCTCCACAGCCTATACAGTCGCGTACTGGCTGTTTCCCGACCTGGATTATTTCAGTATCAATGCCGTTTTTGTTAAGAGATTCTGCAACAGTAGAAAGAGCCGTAAAAGTACATCTGTTTTCATTGCCGCTGCCGTTGAATAATAAAACTTTCATAACCGCTTATCCTCCTTAACTGCATTATAACATGAAATCATGCAACAGCAGACATGGCAGGCACACGAAGGTAGGCGTAGCCTACTCTACATATAGGAACGATATTGGTGTTGCCGCCTTTTGCTTAAACTTAAAATCCGTTACAGACTTAAATGTCGGCTAATAACGGTCACCGTTGCGCCGTCATCCCGCAACGAGAATGTGTGCACTCTATGGTAATTTCTACCTTGCGGGGCGGACACAGTCCGCTCTTACACATTGGACATCCGCTAAAGAATAACGATTTTAATAAAAATAAGGCAACGTTTAAATCTTGCATTGCCTTATTTTTTGTAACGAACTTATTTCCTTATTCCCCTATTCCCTTATTCCCTTAAAAAAGGGCAACATGGAAAATCCCACATTGCCTTATTTATGTAAAGAACTTATTTCCTTATTTCCTTATTCCCCTATTCCCTTTAAAACATACCACTATCGTTCCAATGTGTAATAATCTATACAAGCTTATCTCTAATATGCCAGGTTCAGACATCCGTATGGCGTATAAAATTATTACAGCTCTGTTTGAATAACATTTTTCTGTGCTACAATAGTCAAAAAAAGGAGAGTATTTATGATTAAAGTTGCAGTATGCGGTGCGTCAGGCAAAATGGGAAAAGAAGTTGTTCAGGCAGTTATTGAGTGTGCGGAAACCGAACTCGTTGCCAAAATTGATATTGCCGCTGACGACATGTATCATTCTATTGAAGAGGCGCACAGAGTTTGTGATATTGACATATTAATTGATTTTACCCAGCCTAAATCTATCTATGAGAATGCTTTATATTGTTTAAATAACGGCATTAAAATCGTAATAGGTACAACCGGTTTAAAAGATAGCGAAATAGCACATCTAAAAGAGCTTTCTCAAAAAAGTAATACAGGCTGCTTTATTGCTCCGAATTTTTCAACCGGAGCGGTTTTAATGATGATGTTTGCGAAACAGGCGGCTAAATATTTTGATAATGCTGAAATTATAGAACTTCACCATAATCAAAAAAAGGATGCTCCGTCAGGTACTGCTATTAAAACAGCATTGATGATGTCAGAAGAAAAACAAACATTTGCAAGCGGGAATTGTCCGGAAACCGAAACCATAGAAGGGGCTAGAGGCGGAAAATCTTACGCGGACAATCATATTCATTCTGTTAGAATGCCGGGGTATATTGCCTCTCAAGAGGTGATTTTTGGCTCAAACGGACAAATTATG
>CALUQJ010000021.1 GCA_944322865.1 Candidatus Gastranaerophilales bacterium | reverse complement strand
ATAACGCGGAAAAACAAGATTTTCCGGTGCGTCCAAACGACACACCCTACTGATTATTCTATACTTCCTCGGTAATTTGTTTTTCATATTCCCATTATACACTATCGCCCCAAAAATTTCAAGTCCCCTTTTTAACAACAACAAGATTTCTTGTATGTGTTTCTGCAAGCGGTAGTTCATAAGAAATAATTTCAACAATTTTCGCCTGATATTTGTGCAAAACGTCTTCTGCTTCCGAGATTTCTTCCTCAACTTTTCTGGATTTGTATGCAATAAAATATCCACCCTGTTTGAGCAGCGGCAAGGCATAACCACTTATTACCTTTAATGATGCAACGGCACGTGAAGTTACTATATCGAACTTCGCTTTAATATTTTCCGCGCGGTCGCATATTGTATGTAGATTTTTTATTTGTAATTCGTGTTTGATATTCTCTACAGCATTAATCTTTTTTCTTATACTGTCAAGTGCGTATACCTCTATTTCAGGTCGTGAAAGTGCTATCGGCACTGCCGGAAAACCGCCACCTGTTCCGATATCAAGCAGCTTCATCCCCGGTGTGTCAACTGTTTTGAAAAATTGCTCAATTGAAAGGCTGTCAAATATATGTTTCTCCCATAAATATTTTTCGTCATTTTTAGATATTAAATTTAACTTTGCATTCTGTGTAAGAAAAATTTTTATGTATTTTTCAAAAAATTCTTTATCTGCCATTTATGTACTCTTTTTCATATTTATTAAACAAATCTTCACCAATACGTGCTTTAATATCGTTTATGCGCAACTGTATTTTTTCAATATTATCCTTGCTAAAATTGGATTTTGCGACATTGTACGCGCTAAGAAAACTTTTTAAGGCTAATTCATCGTCTTTACGGTTGAAGTAGAAATCACCCATTGCGATATCACAGGAAGCTATATAAAATGGTTCGTTTAATTCAAACGCGCAGGATTTGGCTTTTTTATAGTAACTTAGAGCCTTCTCTTCATCTGTTGCAAGGTATAATTCAGCGAGTTTCATTGCTGAAACATATATTCCGTTATAATTTTTGGTCTGTTCGTCTATTTTTAAACTGTCAAGGCTGTATTTTCGTGCCATTTCAGAATTGTCTGTTTCGTCAAAAATAGTCGCAATATTAGATAGCGCGGATGATAAATAAGTGTTAATTTTAGGATTGCTGTCTACTTCAATGCATTTTTTATAAGCTTTTACGGCTAATTCAACTTCGCCCTGTTCATCAAGCATGAGTGCAAATTTAAAGAACAATTCTGATTTAACCTGCTTTTCCACAGTGTTGTCCAGAATTTCCATTGCTTTTTTATAGTAGTTGAAAACAAGTTTCGGAATGTTGTCTGTGAGGTTGGCAAGTAATAAGTAAGATTTTACTTTTAAATTTGCGGATAATCCGTCTTTTTGTAAAATTTCATTGAGCAAATCTTTTGCTTTGTCGCGTTTGAAGGTTATATAATGTATTTCTGCTATGTGCCATTTCATTTCGCAGACTTTTTCTTCATCTCCGGTTGAATTGAAAAATTCAAGCGCTTGTTCATAGTATTTTAGTGCATTATACCAATCTGACAAGTTTTGGTAGGCGGACGCGATTTTTGTATAAATTGCCGGTAAAAATGTGTAATAGTCATCATCGCTTTCGCGTGTTAATGCCGTTTGATACAGTAATGCGGCGCGTTTATAATTATAGTTATTTTCTTCTTGTTTTGCCATATTCAGTATTTCAACAAGCGGAAGTTTAACTGCATCTTTTAGTTCTTCATCTTTTTTTATCTTGTTGGAAATAAAATTTTCAATAGAGTTCGCTACATTGTTCAGAAATTGATGTTCAACTTCTTCTGATTCAAAAATGAATGACATTTTTTGAAGTTTATCATCAGTTTCCTTTTTGGACACAGGCGGCGTTTCAGCAGGCGGAAGATTTTTCTGCATTGTACGTGGAAATTCTAAAAATTCTGTACCTGAAACAGCCCGGGAAGGTATTTCAGGACGTTTAGGCAAAAACATGTTGTGGTATTCAATTTCTTTGCGCATGGTTTGTCTTGAGATTAGCAAATCCCTGTCAAGCGGTTTGAGCGGAAGCTGGGTGTTATAAAGCTCAATGCAGCCCTTGTGAAGTTTTACGGCAATATTTTCGGTTATTGAATTTGCGGCAATTACCTTGTAATAATCCTGCAAATAAATGCTACTTCCTTCACGGGTCAAAACAAGATTTTCTATAAAGTAATTAATTCTTTCTTCGTTATACAAATGCAGGGTTTGCAATAACTTTGTACTAACAGGATGACGCATAATTGTCAGGAAACGGAAAAGATGTCCGCTGACAGGATCAATCAACGACAAGCCTTCCCGCAATATGAAATCATTAAAAGTCAGAAAACTTTTGTTAAATCCGGAAAGAAAATCAACAAGCGATAAATTCCTTAGTTTCATAACTTTAAGAGAAAGTGTTACATAAAAATAGTACCCTCTTGTATATTTATATAATTCATCGGACAGAGGTCCTATTTGTTTTACGTCATGGGCGCGCAGGTATTTCTCAAAGACTGATTTTTCAAACGCAAGAACAGAAATTTTTTCGAAGTCGATTTTATCAAGGAAATCCGCATTATTGAAAGTGCGGGATATCAGGATTATTTTAATTTTATCGTATGTTGCCAGGTGAAAAATAAAGTCGAGAATTTCCTGTTTATTTTCTTTTAGTATTTGTTCAAAAGAATCCAATACAACTATAATCGGTTTTTCGATCGCTTCAAAATACGCTGTAATTTTCTGTGTAAAATTTTCGGATTTAGCTTTCGGGGGTTGGATTATGCCCTGCGCTGTGAGCTTACGGAAATCGTCAAAAAATGCGAGCAAAATGTCATCTAGAATAGTTGTTTCAAAAGAGTTATATGTAAGCAGCAGCGAATCCTCGTTTCGGAATTCCAGCGCCTGGCTTACAACTTTATCTTTTCCGGTCCCCAGAAAACCGTTTACTAACAAAAGCGGTTTTTCGGAATTTAAAAAATTATAGATTTTTTGTATTTGTGCATTGTTGTTCTCAATCAAATACGGATCTATATCCGCGATATTTTTGTATAAATATTTTTTATCAGTAATTTCTTTTGTAAAGCGGTACTTCATAAAGTTATTTTAATTGATTTTAAAAAATTTTGCAAATCATTTCAAAAAATTTGCACTTTAAGTTTTTTGATAGTATTATGTTATTAGTAAAAATGGACAGGGGGAACTTATGGATTTTTTCAGAAAACATCAAAAATTTATAGTCGGTTTGATAGCAGTAACGTTTATTGCCTGGACAGTAGGATTGATGATGTTACCTTTAATGGTGAGATAAGAAGGCGTGAATAAGATAAAAAGCATTTGTAAAAATATATTTATAGTTGCATTAATGGTACTGGTTACGTTTTTAACAACTTCACCGGCAGTTTTTGCTGCTAATAATAAAGCAGCGATTGAACAAAAGCGTAAAGCAACAAATGCAAAAATCAGAAAGCTGAAAATCCTAGAAGGGCTTGAAAAAAATAAATTATACAAAAACCAGCAAAAACTTGAAAATGCAACCTCAAACCTGAGGTATTCCCAGAGTCAATACAGACAGCTGGAAAGTCAGCTTAATCAAATGGAGAGGGATTACTCCAAATCCGTTGCTGAATACAATGCCCAAAACACCCGCTATAAAGGACATATCCGGCAGGTATATAAGCAGCAGCGCTGCGGAATGTTTGAACTACTGTTTTTGGCGCAAGACTTAAATGAACTTCTTGACACAATATACTTTGAAAAAATAATACTCAAAAAAGATTATGCACGCATGCAGGCTATAAAGATGAAATCAGAAGGGCTTATGAAGATGAAAGCCGAAATAGAGAACAAAAAACGTGTGCTTGCACAATCAATACAATCCATAAATTCACAGCAAAAAACAATTAAAAATGCAATAGCACAAAATCAGAATATGATTTATAAGCTTAAAACAGACCGCGCTGCCTATGAACGCGCGGAACGTGAACTTGCAAAACAATCTGCGAGTTTGCAGACCATGATAAGCAAAAATACCGGAGCGACAAATGTTCACGTATCGTCAGCCGTTTTCTTAAAACCAATTTCAGGTCGTATAACTTCACCTTTCGGGTGGAGAACACACCCGATATTTAACAGCCGCACTTTCCACTCAGGTGTTGATATCGGTGGCCCTAATTACGGCAATATCCTCGCATCAAATTCAGGTAAAGTAATCTATTCCGGCTGGTACGGCGGTTACGGTAAAGTTGTTATACTTGACCACGGTGTTGTTAACGGCAAACCGACAACAACTCTGTATGCTCATATGTCTTCCATACTTGTTAACAATGGTCAGCAGGTACAAAAAGGACAGGTTATAGGTAAAGAAGGCACAACCGGTTACAGTACAGGACCGCACTGCCACTTTGAAGTCAGAATTAACGGGAAGCCTAACAACCCGCTAAATTATATTTAATAAATAAAGGTAAAATAAATTGAAAAAGATTGTTATAACAGCATTAATAGTATTATCAATATCATCGGTGACAAAAGCTTACGCGTTTGATGATGCGGCTTTGACTCCTTATACTATGGATACAATGTTTGATAACTTCTATGAATCCCCTCTCACCATGCCAGTTGTAGAAACTCAGGATGAACCAAAAGTTATTAACAACGGTCCTCAAGCCAGTTATTACCCTTTATTTAAACGTGCAAGAATTAAAATAACAAACTTTTTCAGAGCAAGGGAAAATGCACGGTTTGAAAAGCAGCAGGCTAAACAGTTAGCAGAACTTGAAGAAGAAGATAAGGCTGATGAAGAGGCAGCGCAAATCTTAGAAGAATTTAATCAGCAGGCTTTAAACAAAGATAGTTCAAATGTCCAAAAGGCAAAAGTGGAAGAAAATGTTGCAGAAGGTCAAGCAGAAAATCAAACTATTGATGAGAATTCTGAAAATGCAGGCGAAATAATAGAATTGAGCGGCGGAGTTCAAGAACAAAAAGTTGAAAATGAAGTTGTTCTTGACTGTGACAACATTGTTTATGATGAAGTAAAAGACGAAATAGAAGCGGTCGGAAAACCTATCCTTACTTTCCCGCCTCAAAAAGTTACATTAACAGCTGATAAAATGACTTACAACCGTAGTTCAAATATCCTGAAAGCTTACGGTAATGTTACATTAATTAAAGACAATTCTAAGGTATTCGGCGATTATGTTCAAATAAATATGAATGAAGAAAATGCTTTTATGGATCATGTAAAATTCAAACAGGCTAATTTTGCCATAAATACCCGAAAGGCAAGTGCAAACAGTGATACCATTACTTTTGAAGAAGGTAATATGGTATCAGAAGATTCATACAAACTTGATTTAAGAACAAAAATGGTCGGCGGTCAGGATTTTTCAAGAATGCTGATCGATGAGGATGATAAATCCTATATGGCAGAAACAGTCGGACAGGTTCCTGTTAAAGTTAAAGCGGACAAGATTAAAGTCGAAGGGAAAAAAGACCATGACACAATAACTCTTGAAAAAGGTACAGTTTTTTATGGTGATAAAAAGCTTTTCAGATTTAGAAGATTTACTGCCCACACCGATAAAGATCATAGTTATTTTGAAGCGAATTATCCGGAATTAGGTTCCCGTCCGCAGTTAGGTGCTTATATAGGTCCGGGGTTTGTATTTGACATACCAAATGGTGCTGTTGTAAAAGTAATACCGTTCCTAAACTACAAAAGTGATATAGGTATCGGCGGTGCTTTGAAATATCGCAGCGGCACAAATATGACAGAACTGGCGTACGGATCTGCTGAAGATATATTTGTGGCTAAAGGTTTGCAGCGTTTAGATGATAAATTATATTTGCAATACGGCGTAAATTCCTACCTTGATGAAGGATTTATGGGACGTAACATGGCTAAATATGCCGTTGAATTATACTATAGAGATGAAGCAACAGTTAAAGATACCATTGCAAAAGGACTTGATTTAAGATTCCGCCAAAAAGCAGGATTCGGTTATATGCAAAACACCGATTATAACAAATATTTTGGCGATATCCCGAATAAAGAGATAGGCACAACCCGTTTAAAATATATGGCACAGGTTGACCAGTCATTGTTTAAACGTGAAAATCAGGAAGAGTTGAAGATGTTTGATTTTTCTGTAGTAGCACAGGGAAGTGCAGCATTGTACGGTACCGGCGATACACAATTTATCGGACGCGTCGGTCCTCGTATCCATACTCAATATAAACGTTGGATGCAGGATATTACCTACTTCCTTTCAACATTTGATGATCATACACCAATGGCAAGATTTGATACATACAGATACGGACGTTCAAGTTTAGTTATAAGAGAATCTTTCAGGCTGAACAAGTATCTCGGTGTTGGTTGGTCAGGGAACATTAACCTTTCAAATGATGCTCCGAATGATAAATTATTTCAGGAAAATGCATTTATTGTTTCGATCGGACCGGATGATTTTAAAGTCAACTTAGGTTATGACTTTATCCGTCAGAGAACATATTTTGCGTTTGCAATCGGTATGGATATGAAAGGTTCAAGCGTAGAATTTAAGAAAATGGAGATAAAAAATCCTGATAGAATCGCGAAAAGCGACACTAAAATGGAAAAATTAATCCCTACATTTGAAGAAGCTCAAAGAGCAAAAATGAGCAAAACTTCACCTAAAGTGCTGCAATATGCAGAAGTAATTAATATAGAAGATCCGGATAGAGAACAGTTATAATGAAGAATTTAGAGGAACTAAAACAGGAAATAATTAAGTATGGCAAGCTTGCCGGAGAAAAAAACTTAACCCCGGGAGTTTCCGGTAATATTTCGGCAAGATACGGTGAAAATGTTTTGATAACCGCAAGCGGCACGGCAAACGGATATTTGGATTCTGACGATTTTTCAGTTGTGGATTTTAGCGGAAAATTACTTGCAGGAAGTAAAAAAGCCTCAAGCGAAACGCCTTTACATCTTGAATTTTACAAGATGCGTCCGGATATAAATTATATTATCCATGTGCACTCCCCGTACTTGAGTTCTTTTGCCTCCTGCGGAATAGCTTTAGATGAACCTATTATGGCTGAAAATGTTTTTTATTTCGGACAAATTCCGCTTGCTGAATACGGTTTGCCCTCATCAATGGATCTTGTTGAAAAAACTGCTAAATATTTCGGTGAATATGATGCTGTCTTAATGGCAAACCACGGATTTATAGTGGGCGGAAACACTATTAAGGAGGCTTATTTAAAGCTTGAGTTAGCAGAATCTTACGCTCAGGTTGTTTTTAATACAAAACTCCTTGGCGGCGCCAGAATTTTTAACGAACAACAGGTAAATGAAATTTTGGGGTTAAGAAAATAATATTCTTGTGTTATAATCTTTTTATCAAAAAGCAGAAAAGAGGGACATCAAAGTGTCAATAATGTTAGAACATAAACAAGGCTTAATAGCAGGTGACGGAAGTTTACCGGTCAGAATGGCACAGTATGCAAAAGAAAACGGGTTTGAAGTCGTTTGTATTTCACTTGCAAACGATAACGTTAACCAGTTAAAAAAATACTGTTCAAAAGTTTATTCCTGCCATCCGGGCGAAGTCAATAGAATAGAAAAAATATTGCAGGATGAAGAAATTAAACAGGCAACTTTTTTGGGTAAAGTCCACAAAAGAGTGCTGTTACAACTCCATAAATTTGATAAGCGCGCTATCGAATTATTAAAGACGGTTAAACGTTTGAATGATGATGAAGTCATGCTTTTGATAGTTAAAGAGTTTGAAAAATCAGGCATTGCAGTATTAGATCAAACAATTTTTATCAAGAATTTAATGGTGCCGTCAGGAGTTCTTGGTAAACACAAGCCTACAGAAGAACAGATGGAAGATGTTAATTACGGTTTCTGGCTTGCTAAAGAAATGGGTAAAGTTGATGTCGGACAGTCTGTTGTTATAAAAGATAAAATGGTAATGGCGGTTGAAGCTATAGAAGGCACTGATTGCTGCATACGCCGCGGGGCAAAACTTGCAAAGAAAAATGCCGTGGTTGTAAAGGTATCAAAACCTGCTCAGGACAAAAGATTTGATATTCCTGCTGTAGGCTTGAGAACATTGAAAACCATGAAAAAATACAAAGCTCATTTGCTGGCAGTAGAGGCTAATGAAACTATTATTGTAGAACAGGAAAAAGTTGTTAAGTTTGCAGATGACAACAATATTGTAATAATGGCAGTCTAAGTATGAAAAAGATTTTTATAATTACAGGCGACTATTCAGGCGATATCCATGCCTCAAAAGTAGCAAAAGCTTTAAAATTACTAAATCCTGATATAATTATAGAAGGAATAGGCGGTGAAAACCTCAAAGCCCAAGGGGTTAAACTTTTGTCTGACCAGAAAAAAATGGGAGTCGTAGGACTTTCTCCAAAAATCATTTTTGATCATATCTTGCTGGGTAAACGTACAATTGATTATTTAAAAAACACTTACAAACCTGATCTGGTACTTTTGATAGACTACGGTGCATTCAATCTTAATATCTCCAAACATCTAAAAAATACAGGGATAAAGGTTTGTTATTATATTCCGCCGCAAGTCTGGGCGAGCAGAAAATGGCGTTTGAATACCATTAAAAAAAATATAGACGAGGTTCTGTGTATTTTCCCATTCGAGAAAGAAATGTACGAAAGTTACGGAATAAAGACACATTATGTCGGTCATCCGCTAGTACAGCAGCTTCCTGAGAAAGCTGAACGAAAAACTTTTTTTGAATCCCACGGGCTTAATCCGGATAAAAAACTTGTTGCGGTTTTTCCGGGTTCAAGAGTGTTTGAATTAAATCAGCTTATGGGGGTGTTTTTAAAAACAGTAAAAACTTTGCAAAAAAAACACCCTGATTTGCAGTTCTGTATCTCACAAGCGCCAAACCTTTCAGACAAAACTTATAAAAAATACTTAAAAAAGGCTGATATCAAAGTTATTAAAGGAGAAAATCAGGCACTTTTAAGCGTTGCTGATGCTCTGATACTTGCCTCCGGCACAGTTGCACTTGAGGCGGCTCTTTATCAAACCCCTATGATTATTGCATACAGAGGACCGTGGCTGTTTTATTTTATTTATCTTATTGTAAGATGTATTAAAAAAGTTTCGCTGCCTAATATCATTACCGGTAAAAATATTGTACCTGAGATTATTCAAGGACAGGTTAATGTTCAAAACATCTCCTATGAGATAGAAAAAATTCTGTATGATACTGAATACAAAGCACAATATGTAAAACAACTCTCAGAAGTTAAAACTCTTCTTTCTGATAAAAATTCAGCAGAAGAAGTCGCAAAAGAAATTAATACTTTACTAACCTTGTAATATTTAGTAACAAAACGAGGTTAACTTAAGCAATAAACCTGTTTTTTGTGTTTTTATTATATCAGGTAGTTATATGATTAGTCAGGTTAGTGCAAATTCATCTTATAATATTCAAAAACCTAATGCATTCAGTAGTTTCAATTTAACACAGAGTACCTATTATCAACCTGTGCAGTCAGCTGCTGCTGAGGATAAAGAACAACACAGCCACAAATTAGGTATAACAATAGCTACCTCAGCTGTTTTGCTTGGATTTGGCGTTCTGGCAATAATGAAGGGCTTACCAAAAGGATTTACCAAAAAAATAGAGAACTTAAAGAGTGTGTTGGAACAGCGTTTAGATAAATTTTCAGATGAAGCTAAAAGTTCAAAATTAGCAAATTTTTACAAATACTTATTTGGTAAAACCGAAAAAGCAGCAGAATACCTTAACAGTATAAACAATGCCTGCTCATTCAAAGATATTCTTTTTGCAAAATTAATGAACAAGACTAAACTGACCGGCAAAATTGCAAAAAAAATTACCGGCATGTTTGAAAGATTTAGCCGCAAAACAGTAATTAACGGTTATTCAAATGCCCGCGGCAGATTTGAACGTTTGTATGAAGTCTTCGGGGCTGCTGATAACAAAATCATTGCCGCAAATCCTGAAAAAGTGGTTACTATTGACGGAAAAACCTTGACTGCAAAAGAATGGCTTAAAGTAATTAATGATAAAAAATTGAATATGTCCCAGATTTTTAACAGCTATTTCGGTAAAAAAGCAGTACAAGGACGTTACAAAGAAACCAAAGAAGTAATGTCAGGTCTTGAAGATAAAGTTTGGGATTTGAGTTTCGGCAATGTGAAAGATAATATAAAAAATAAAGAACTCTATGATACTTTTTTACCGGAAGCAATTCTCCAAAAAGATAAATCGTTATTGCAAAAAAAGGTTAACTGGTACAAAAATATAATTACAGGCAATGCAGAAGGAGAAGGTCATCTGGATGAAATAATGAAGATATACAAAGAATTACTTTCGCCGGAAGATTTTCAAAAAATGGAAAGAACAGCAATGGCTGCACGCACAAAACTTGACAGAGCCGTTCTTCTTGAAACGGACAAATTCTTTGACAAACTCCGTGATCTTCAGCTTGGCTCTGCACCGACTGACTTTTTATCAATGGTAGCAGGTTTAGCAACAGTGGGGGCAGGTTTGACAAAAGCAGAGGACAACGATGAAAGAATTTCGGTTTCGCTCAAATACGGAATACCGGCATTGAGTGCAATCGCAACATCATTGTATTTAGGCGCAACTCTTGTTTCAGGCGGAAATGCCTTGATATTAAGTACTCTTTCCGGTATGCTGATCAACAAAGCAGGAACGGAAATAGATGAGTACAGAAAGAAACATTTCCAGCCAAAATCCGAAAATAATACAAAAGCCGTATAGTATAGAGTAGTTTTTCTGTTATAATCCTGTTGAAAGGATATTATATGGCAGTGACTGACGAAAAAAATATAATCAGAAAACATCTGGAACAAAGAGAACTTGAAACACTAAGCGATTTTGCAACAAAAAGTGTTAATTCACTTGGACGAAAAAAACTTGAAGATGAATGCAATTTAAGAACTTGTTTTCAGCGTGACAGGGACAGAATATTACATTCAAAAGCCTTTAGACGTTTAAAGCACAAAACACAAGTATTTTTATCTCCGTTTGATGACCATTTTAGAACGCGTTTGACGCATACGCTTGAAGTTTCTCAAATCGCCAGAACAATTTCTCGTTCGCTAGCCTTGAATGAAGATTTGACAGAAGCCATTGCACTGGGACACGATCTGGGACACACGCCTTTCGGGCATTGCGGGGAAGGTGTTCTAGATGAACTTGTAAAAGGCGGGTTCCATCATAATATCCAGAGCGTCAGAGTGGTAGAAGTTTTAGAGGATTTAAACCTCTGCCGCGAAACAATAGACGGAATTTTAACACATACCTGGGGATATGTCCCTAAAACACCCGAGGCGCAGGTAGTTCAGCTTGCTGATAAAATTGCTTATATTAATCATGATATTGAAGATTCAATCCGTGCAGGCATAATCTCCGAAAGCGATTTGCCAAAAGACTGTATACAGTATTTTTCATCTATTCAGAGTAAAAGGTTAGATAAAATGATAAACGAAGTTGTGTTTAATTCGCTTGATATGCCTAAAGTCGCAATGAGTGAAGAAGGCTGGTATTACACAACAAAACTACGCGAATGGATGTTTGAAAATGTATATGTGGATTCTCCGGCTAAACTTGAAGAAAAAAAAGCTCGCAGGGTAATCAAGGAACTTTTTGCGCTGTACGTTGATATGCTTAAACCATACTGTGATGAAAGTAAAATCGAAAGAATTGTGACAGATTATATTTCCGGCATGACAGACAGATATGCTGTTGAAAAGTTTAAAGAAAACTTCATTCCGCGCGGGTTCCAATCAAGCACAAAAGACGATTATTTGTTTAAGCTTGCTAATATGATTAAATAAATTTTCATTCCGCCTGCTTTTGTGTCATAGACTTTGAACGCAGTTTTCTGTGGTAAGTTATGGCAAATCTGTGTGCTTCATCTCTAATGCGCTGGAACAGGAACAAAGCACTTGAATTTCGCGGTAAAAGCACAGGCTCAGACTGTTCCGGTAAAAATACTTCTTCATTGCGTTTAGCAAGCGAAACAACGTCAATCCCTTCAACGCCTAATTCTTTGATTATTTCCATAACACTTGAAAGTTGACCTTTGCCGCCATCTATTATCATTAAATCCGGCTTGTCCCAGTTTTTTTCTCCGAGATGACAGAGCCTCCGCGTCAAAACCTCCTTCATAGAGAGAAAGTCGTCCGGCTTACCTTCTGTTGATTTTATTTTGAACTTTTTATATTCGGATTTTTTGCTTAATCCGTTTATAAAAGTGACCATGGACGCAACTGTGTTTGTGCCTTGTATATGTGAAATATCATAGCATTCAATTCTATGAGGGAAGTTTTTAAGAGATAATTTTTCAGCCAGATAGGAACCGATTTCATTAAAATCATCCCGAATTTTTGACATCTTTGAAAGTTTTGCGTTATCCAGAACAACTTTTGCATTTTTATCAGCGAGCGCCTGTAATTCTTTACCTTGAGTGGATTTTCCGTATGAAATTTTAACTTTTTTCTGCGCAAGAATTTGCAGCCACTCTTCATAAAGTGCTTTTTCGCCAACTGCTTCCAGTTCATTAGACACAATCCTGTCCGGATACCCAAGCGAAAGAGTGTTGTAATATTCCTTGAAGAAGGTTGCGAAAAATTCAGTTCTGTCCTCTTCTTCGACTTCATAAACAAAATCTTTTTTGTCAATGAGCCGCCCTTCTCTAATCATCAGAATTACTATTGCAAAAATACCGTCATCAGCAAGAAGAGAAATAACATCTTCGTTGAGTTTTGTGTTTTCATAAACGACTTTTTGTTTTTCAAGAGTTTTTTTCAAATCCATATAGCTGTCACGGAGCTTGGCTGCTTTTTCAAACTGTTCGGAATCCGCGTATTTTTGCATCTGTTCTTGCAGCTGTTTCATTAATTCGGACTGTTTCCCTGAGAGAAAAAGTTCAGCCTGATAAACGAGCGCTTTGTATTCTTCACTGGAAACCATATGCTGGCATGGGGCAAGACAGCGCCCAATATGGTAATAAAGACATGGTCTGTCGCGGAATTTAGGGGATTTGCATTGCTTGAGTGGAAAAACTTTTTTAAGAAAATCTAATGTGGCATGCATTGCGCGTATATCAGTGTAAGGTCCGTAATAGCGTCCTTTTTCAGGATTAAGATTTTTTTTGCGGACAATTGAAATCCGCGGAAATTCTTCATCTGTAATAAGAAAATACGGGTATTTTTTGTCATCTTTCAATAGAATATTATAACGCGGCTTGTGTTTTTTTATCAAATGGCTTTCAAGAATAAGCGCTTCAACTTCTGTGTTTGTGATTATATATTCAAGTTTTTCGATTTGAGAAACCAGAACCTGAACTTTCACACTGTCATGGTGCTTGCGGTTAAAATAACTCAAGACACGTCGTTTGAGGATTTTTGCCTTCCCGACGTATATGACCTCACCTTCCTTGTTATAATATATATAACACCCAGGAAGTGACGGCAGAAGTTTAAGAGTTTGTTTAAGCTGCTCATTCATTGATTATATTATAGCATAATTTTTAAATAGGAGATATGTATAGAAGTTTGCTGTAAATTTTTATTCGTTATTAACAAAAATCTTACCACGGGTATTGTAATCGACAGGCGGATGTAAATATAGCATTATACCTATAAATTTCCTATATGATAAAAAATATGCTTTGGTATAATAATCTATATAAATCTCCCTTTACACCACCAACTTGGGTTTTTACACCTGTTTGGACTCTTCTTTATATTACAATAGCAATATCACTATTTTTATTTTTAAAATCAGGTTTTACCAAAGAAAAAATTCTACCGCTTGTATTCTTTACAATACAAATGCTTTTAAATTTTGCCTGGACACCTGTATTTTTCGGAATGCAGAATATCAGAAACGCCTATATAATTATTGTACTGCTGGTTGTTTTTTTAGCGTTAACCATTATTTCTTTTTACAGATTTTCTAAAAGATCAGCTTATCTGCTTGTTCCGTATCTGATATGGTCACTGTTTGCCGCGTATTTGAATTTTTATATACTTATAAACAACACTAATGTCGGATTATAATCCTATTCATCTCATTATTTGCAACACGGCGGATATCCTCTCCGAATTTTTCATACTGGCTTTCAGAGCAAATAACTTTGCCGGATACGCTCTCTAATTTAGGAGGAAAAGCTTTTAGAGATGACATAAACAGCGGATTTTTATGATACAGTGTAAAATCACCGGTGATTTTACTAACCTCAGAAAGTAATTTATCTTCATTTATTCCAAGCATTGAATATGGAACGGAAATACCGCTTTGCGCATTCAGTAGACAGGTAGGTTTGTATGAATCTATAATCATACTGCCGTCTGACATTTTGTCAACCTGTTTATTTAAGAAAGTAAATATAGCAAAACTGTCGTTTTCTTTTATTGCTTTTTCAAAGTTTTTACCTAATTCGTTGCTGTGTTGGGCTAGTTTTTCACTTATCAGGATTTGCTGCAAAGCCTTAGGTCCTTCAGGAATTATATCCGAATTGCACTTAAGATTTTTTTCTTTGATAAAAGTTTTGACTTTTTCAAGCATGCCGAGCGGAATAATATTGTTGTTTTCGCCGCCTTGAATCTGGTCTATTTTACCTTTCAAGGTCGTCATACCGATTTGCGGCTGCCAGAGTTTGTTCTTGTCACGTTCAAGGAAAATATAAAAATCTCCGTCCTCTAATGCTGCTTCTGCCTTATCTACACTTGAGCGTGTGCACCAGTTTTTGTTGCTCAAAATTTCTAAAGAGTGAATATTTTGAGCTTTATTAAGAGGGTCATTTTTAATTGACGGGATTTTTACCCAGACTTCTGAATTATTGGAAAGTCCTTTATCTACAAGCAAATTATCACGCAATCTGTGTGTATAAATTTCCAGGAAAGAAGGAGATGCACATCTGACTGCTCTGTCTTTAGGGTCAATTTTTTCAAACCCGACGAGAGTTTCTAATAATGCTTTGGCATCGAACGGAACAGGAATATGTCTGTTGGTGTTTTTTAATTCACTGTTAACAGAATGCCATACGAGGAATTTTATTGAAGGGTCTTTGTGAAAATACTGTTTAAGAATTTCTGTTTCGTTAGTTTGCGAAAATTTTTCAGGTGCTTCAAGGAATGTATGCCATTCGTGCAGTCTTGCGGCGCGAGCTTCATTGATTTTATCAATTGAATATTGACGGATATCCTGCGGAATATAATCTTTCCATTTAATTTTGTCAGAAAGACTTTCAATATATGGACCGTATACTTTATTTAGTTTAAACAGTCTGTCTACACCGGTTTTGATATTATTTGCTGACAAAAGACTGCCGTCAATCTGATATTTTTTGTTTTTACTGAGTATTTCGGCTGAAAGGTATTCAAAAACCGTTTTATAGTAGGACGGCTGTGACATGCCGGTAAAGCATACTGTGTCATGTGCTAAAGTTTTTGCCAATACTGGTTTTGAGTATTGTATTTTATCAGCCTTGTTATTACGGTAAATATTATTTGTATATCCAAAATTAACAATATTTTGAATCATATATTCGCCTTCCCATAGGATAAATGCCACTTTCGCATTCTTAATAAAGCGGGTGAATATTTTTTTTTGCATTTTGTCGATACAATTATTTACATTTGTTAATATTTTATTTAAAAATATGGTATAATATAAATAGAGATTTGTTTTGCATCGGGAGTTAGAATATGATTGATTATGACGGTTTGCTGAAAAAAATTCCTAAGGTTAAAAAGTATCTTGATGACGGCTCAAACAGCATTTTGTATCATTATACAAAGCCGGAAAAACTTTTGAGCATTCTTGAATCCGGGACAATAAGATTTTCTAATGCGCTATATCTTAACGATAAAGAAGAAGTCACATATTCTTACAAATTAATTGTCAATCTAATTGATAATATGCCGGAATTAAACCGGAAACTCTTTGATAAAGTGCGTGAACATTTTGACAGCAAGTATAAAAATATTATCAACGGTGAAGATAACTTCAATTACAAATATGAATATTACACAATTTCGTTCTCCACTGACGGTGATAATTTAATCTTGTGGAACAATTATTCCAAAGGACAGAGTTATACCGGCTACAATATAGGTTTTTGCAAGCGCGAACTTATTAATGATATGGAAAAACAGGGATTTCATTCAGTCTATGGTAATATAATTTATTCAGAAACCACCCAGATAGAAGTTTTGAAACAGATTTTTGATAAATGGAACAGACAGTTTGAACGTGTTGAAAAATCAAAAAAAACTCAAAAAAATACAGACAAAGAATTGGATATTTTGTTTGAACTTATAGATATTTTAAGCATTATAAGCTTGTTTTTCAAAAACCCGCATTTTAAAGACGAAAAAGAATACCGGATTATATTTATAAACAATTTCAAAATAAGTTCTTTTAAACAGACAAAAATCTTTGAGAAAAACGGGTTGTTTGTTCCGTATATTGAATACAAATTTTTAAAAAAAACTGTTAATTGTGTAAATATCGGACCGACATTAAACGAAAATATTTTTTACACAAGTACTTGCCGTATGCTGTCAAATTTCGGTTATGGAAACAAAGTCATTAATCGGTCAAAAATTCCATTGAGATTTTAATTGATACCGGTTAGAATTTTATCCCTGTTGAAAAATTAAACTGTGAACTGCCCGGACGATTGTCGTTGTAATAAATCTGTCCGGCACCAAGGCTAAAGTTCATCCGGTCATTTTTCATAGGATAAACCGATAGTACAACTTCGTTTTTGCGCTGATCGTTAGAGAAATTACTTGAATATATATTTTGCAGTGTAAAATAATCATTCAAACGGTATTCCGGCGTAATGGAAAAAACACCGGCAGCAGGACGCCCGCCTGTAAAATTTCGGGATTGTTTATATGCTGAATTGAGTGAAAATTTTTCTCTTTGATATTTTGAAAATAAAGTAAAAGAATTGTTCATATTTTCAGGTTTAACATCGTTTGAAAAAGTTGTTCCAAGTGTTGTTCTGCCAAATTGTTTTTCAACGCTTTTTGAAAAAGATTTTGATTTTAATCTGTCATCTTCATTATAAAAAAGTATTTGTTCCAAACTGTCCGGTTGAGATGTGTGTGCAGGGGTAAAATCAGTTGACTTTTGGTAATTTTGAACAGCAGGCGAGAAGGATTTTTCGTTATCCAGCTGCAAATACACAGGGGAATCCTCCGCATTAACACCTGTCAGAGAAAAAAATATTAACAAAGCTGAAATTAAAACCTTTTTCATAACTTATACCTTATTTAATCTGTCTGATTAAATTGGTTCTTACATCAGACAAAGGACCGTTGTTCGGATTGCGTATTGTTCTGTAATAATTTTTGGCATAAGTAAACGGATATTTAGGCAGCCAGGTGAATTTTAAAAGTATATTCACGGTATCAGCGCCTTGAGAAAGCATAAGTTCATCAATTGTGGCTTCGTGTGCAGGTGATATTGATGAAAATACTTTTATCAAATAATCCGTAAATGTTAAAACAGAATATCCGGACATAACACCTGTATTTGATACAAGATTTGTAACTTTAAAGTTTGCATCGGTTTTTACAGTGTTGATATCTTCCGGCAGGGTTAATGTATCAGCACTAACCTGTTCGATTTCATACCATTGCCCCTGATATTTTAAGCGCATAATATTTGGTTTTGGCATGTAAATATCATCAAACAGGTTGTCAAGTAAGACTTTCCCGGAAAAATCAGATACCCCGTAATGATAGTTTTTATAAGTCAAAATCATGCCGCCAAATAATAAATCAAGAGAATCATATTCCGGCGGAATTATTGCCTTGCCTGTTTCATCATACAGACCGTAATCGGATGTGTTGCCTAATTTTGCATATTTACCGAGAACTCTGTCAACATGTCTGTATTTCGGTTCAATAAGAATGTTGCCGGATATATCCATCAAACCGTATTTATTCTTTTTATTCATAATGATAAAAGCTGAATCGCCAAGCTTGATCATTTTTTTGTAAACAGGCTCCACAATAACAGTGTTATTGACATTCTTCAATCCAAAAGTCTTATTATCCTCAGTAAACACGAGCGGTACTTCACCGGCATTTACTGCTATATTAAGATTTTGAAATAATACAATTAAACTTATAAAAATTAGTAACTTTTTCATAATTACATGATATCATAAAAATATAAGGTGTATGATTTTTGATAGGGAATAGTTATGGTTATAAAAAAATCAATGAAAATAATTGCACGCATAGCAATATATCTGTTATTACTTTATTTAATCTTAATGGCGCTATATATACGTGTTTTACCTGCGCTTGTTTCAAATAAAACAGTTATTAATCAGGTTGAAAAATATTTTCATAAAACCCTCGGGGTTGAACTGGAAATAATTAATCCTGAATTAAAAACAAATTTCAATCCTGTGATAGGTTTTAAAATAGAAAAAATCAAATTAAACAAAGGTGATGATAAATTACTTTTTGCTCAAAATTTTGATACTGTAATTTCTTTCGAAAAGTTATTGTCAAAAGAAATTGTTGTAAGAAAATTCGGAGCGGACAATTTGCTTGTTGATTTTACAAAATTGAGTGAATTATTCCCTGCTCAAACTGAAAAAAAAGAGCAAAAACCGTCTGAGTGGAATGTGGATTTGTTTGATTCAATTTTGTATCTTAAAAACAGCTTCATTGTCTACAAAATTAATCCTGATACCACAATAAAGATTAACGCAAAAAAACTCGGCGTAAATAACAATTTAAAAGTAGAACGCTTTGTTCATTTTGATATTAATATTGACATAGTAAAAAATAACAAAACCGTTAATATTGCTATTGCTGATGAAAACAAAGTTATCATAAAAGATAAACATTTATACATAAACAATTGCAATTTGAACATTAATAAATCCAAAATGTTTATTAATGCTTATGCCGGTAAAAAAGATTTTGAAATTCTTCTTTATGCAAAAAGATTTTTCATACCAGATGTTATTAAATTATTGCAGACAAATGTTGTAGAAAACAATATAAACGATATTCTTGTATATTTTGACGGGTTGAACGGCGACTTTGATTTCGGTCTTAATTTCAACAAGAAAGGCATGGATGGAGAAGTAAAAGTTAACAGAGTTTCAACAAAACTTGTTCCTCTTGCAAATTTACCGGCAAATCTTACTAACGGCTTAATCAAACTTGATGAAAAAACAATTACCCTGACTGATTTCAAAGGATATTATGACAATAACAAATCAAATACATTCAGTTTTACCGGTACAGTGGATGATTACCTTAAATCTATTGATACCAAAATTGATATGAATGCAAAATTAACAAATGATTTCACGGAAAAATATCTTTCAAAACTTGTCGGTATTCCGATTACACTTGTCGGCAATGCGAATTCTAAAATCGTTGTAAATTCTATCTACAACAAAATAGATGTAATGCTTGCAGGAAAAATTGCCAAAGGTGATGACATACTTGTTGACGGCGCGTCATTAAGTCCAACCGGCTATGACAGAGCCGTAAAGGCGGATATTCATTGTGAAGGAAATCTTGTCAATATAAAAGATATAAATTATTATATTGCGGCAGATATAAATAAAAATTCGAAACTAAAACCGATATTAACACTTAAAGGGAATTTTGATATAGCTAAAAACAAACTTCTTGATATAGGATTTGAAATACCAAATCCGCTTCCGAGTGAGTTTTTAAACGTTTTAATCGGACAGAGAATGTTTAGAAAAGGACAATTCCACGGTAACATGCACTATTATGACAACAACGGGAAATTTCCGACATTGAGCGGTAACCTTGAAGCAGATAAGATATTAATTCCGTCCCAGCGTATGTTCCTTAAAAAAGGCAGCATTTCAACAAATAACGGAACTGTAAACATTACCGCAAACGGCAAATACCGCCGCACTGGATACGATTTTTCAGGAAAAATCAATAACGCAATTAAATTCCCTGTTGTCATAAAAGATATTAATTTAACGCTGGATGATGTTGATATAGACAGAATACTGGCAACAATGAACACTCCTGTTGATGAAGCGCAAAAAGAACAAAATATTGAAACTATTCAATCAGAAGAAGATATTGCAAAAGATGACAGTGCGGCACCAACATTTGATTTTTCAAATTTAATCATTGAAAACAGCGTTCTTCATGTTGTAAAGGGTAAATACAAAGACATTAATTTCAACAATGTAAAAGCCAAAATGACACTTGATAAAAATAGTCTGTTAAAAGTTTTCTCAAACAGATTTGAGATAGCAGAAGGTCATACATCCGCAAACATTAACTGTGATTTGAAGAAACACAAATACAGTATTGTTTTGGGAATAAAAGATGTAAATTCCGATATAATGTCAACATCAATTCTTAATTTAAAACGTGAAATTTCAGGCAAAGCGAGCGGACTTATTTCGCTCAACACAGATGAAAGTCTGAAATTAAACGGTTCTATAAAATTCATTGTAAAAGACGGAACAATTCAAAAAGTCGGACTCGTTGAATATATCTTGAAATTCGCCTCTATCTTCAGAAATCCTGTTGCAATGATAAGCCCTGCAATATTCTCGGATATGGTTAATATTCCTGAAGGAAATTTTGACAAAATCACAGGCGAATTGTATCTGAAAGACAATGTTATAGAAATGATGAAAATAAAATCTTACGCGTCACAATTAAGCGCATTTATAGTCGGAAGATATGAACTTGAAAGCGGCGATGCGGCATTGAGAATTTATACAAAATTTTCAAATCAGGGCAAAGGATTTGCGGGTGCATTGAGAAATATTTCTCTCAACAGTCTTGCAAACAGAATACCTCTCAACAGCCGCAATGACAGCAACTATTATGCCGCTGAGCTTTCTCAATTGCCTCCGATTGATGCGGATGAAAAAGATTGTCAGGTATTCCTCACAAAAGTTGACGGCGATGTACAGCGCAACAATTTTATTTCATCCTTGAAAAAAATTAAATAAATCAAATAAAACTAAACACGAAAAAAGCGGTCTTACAAGACCGCTTTTGTTTTTTTAAATCGCTGTTAAATTCTTAGCAAGCGCAAGAACAATCTTCAACTCTTGCTTCAGCATTTACACTGCAAAAATTAAAACTTTCAACAGATGAAACCTGTGCATAGTTATAACCGTCGATTTCTACGTCAGCAGCTTGTTTCATTGCTAAAAGTGAAATATTTTTTGCAACTTTTGAATCAACAATAAGTCTGTTAACTCTCATGTCTTTTGGCAATGCATCTACTTTTGTGCTCTTGATGTTCAAAGTGTTTACTCTGATATCGCTGTTTAATTTTTCAACAGTGCTTTTTTCAAGAGTTAAATAATCTGCACCGATGTGAGCCGGTAATTTTTTAAATTTAGTACCGGTCATGTCAACAACTTTTGCATCAATCGGACATGCAAAGTTTTTAACTTCTGCTCCGGCAAGGTTTAATGTTTCACTAACCCAGCCGATTGTCAATTTGTCAATTGTGCATTTTGAAAGATTCAAATTTCCTTCAATGTTGCCGAGTTCCAAATGTTTGATTGTGCAGCCTGAAAGATCTAAATCTCCACCGTTGTAGCTGCTGATAATTTGCTCATAATCTTTTTTCATGAATGTCGTCTCCTCTTTTAAGTTGTACATATAATTTAAAGAAAATGATAAAATAAAACATCCTCTAAATATATGTTTTTATATTACATTTATAATTAAAATTATGAAAATTTTTAAAATTTCTTTACAAAATAAGCATGAATAAAATTATCAAAAAAGATACAACAGCCGATACTGCAACCAATAGCCAGTATACAGATATAGTACGGGTTTTCGCCTGCGTTTTTTGCGAAGTTTTTTTAGAATAAACCTGTTTATTTTTTGTTTTTTTCTTAGAAATTTTTATATTTTTTTCTGTTGAAAATTTCTTTTTTGCATGCCTGTATTTTTCTTCAAGAGATACATCTTTTTCTCCTGTTACGAGTAATTCAATATCATAATGCAAATTTAAAATATTTTTTGAAGAATTTTTGTAATAAACAGCATAATTTATTGCGGTTTCAAACGCACGCTGCAAACATTCAAGCGCCTTTGTTCCATCCTTAGTAACTTTTGCAGAATGCACAGAAAAATTCCCATGCTTTTTTATAAAATAAAGATCATCCAAAAATTCTTTTTCTTCTTCTGAACCGCTTGATTTATCTTTTAAAGTTGCGAGCATATCGTCAAAAGTTTGTTCATTTTTTCGACGATCGCCGAGCACATTTTTGCATACCTGTTCTGCAAATCTTCTCGTCTGGGTCATTGATTGTTCAAAATATTCATCACGGTATAATTTTTCTGCATCAGATACAATTTCATATAAATCATAATCAATTTTTTTCAAAAAATCAAAATTAGTTGTCATTAATTTTTCCTTTATCACGCAAGCATTTCCTGCAAAAAATTATACCATAAATTGCACTTTCTGCGGATTAAATATCATAAAAAAACACGCATAATTATAGAGGTACAAAGATAAGGAGTTTTACTATGCGTCAAGACGAAAATAAAAAAGAAACACTGAAAGAAAAAGCACACGAAAAAGCTGCCGAACTCAAAGAAAATGTAGAAAAAGGTGCAGAGAAAGTCAAAGAAAAAATGCACGATGCAAAAGAACATGTTAAAGGAGATGCACACAAAATCAAAGAAAAAATCGCTGAAAAAGCGGACGATGTAAAAGAAAAACTTCACAAAGAAAAAGAGAAAAAAGACGAAGAAAAAAGTGCATAAAATAAATAAAATAGTCTGATAAAAATTCAGACTATTTTTTTAATAAAAATAAAAATTACCCCGTTAAAATAACTGTAAAGTGATAAAAATTTTTCTCAAGTTATTTTAAATTTTTTTTGTGAAAAAAGGAGAAAAATTTATGTCTGAACCATCATCAAGATTACCAAATTTAACCAAAGACACCGAAGAATTTATAAATGAAATTGAAAGCGAAAACGCAACACCATTATATGAACTTACTCCGAAGGAGGCAAGAGATTTTTTGAAAAATTTGCAGTCAAAAACTTTCAAAAAAACAGATGCCGGCATTACTGAAATTGATATAGAAGGTGTAAAAACATTTGTCTTAAAACCGCAGACTAATACAGAAAAAAAACTGCCGGCAATTTTGTATCTTCACGGCGGCGGCTGGGTCATGGGCGATGAATATGTTTTTGATAATTTGATAAAAAAAATTGCAAATTGCGCAGAAGCTGTTCTGATTTTTCCTGAATATACTCCGGCACCTGAAGCCGAATATCCGCAGCAAATTAACGAAGCATATTCGGTTTTAAATTATATTTATAACAATTCTGATGAATTAAACATTGATAAAAATAAAATTGCAATAATGGGCGACAGCGCAGGCGGAAATATGGCGGCGGCGATTACATTAAAAACCAAAGAAGAAAAAGGTCCCAATATTAAATTTCAACTTCTTCTTTATCCTGTTACAAACGCAGATATGGATACTGATTCTTATGAAAATTTTTCCGATGGTCCATGGCTTACCAAAAAAGCAATGGAATATTTTTGGGATGCTTACGTACCTAATGTATCTTTGCGTCAAAATAAATATATTTCCCCACTGCATGCAGATGTTGAAGATCTAAAGAATTTACCGTCAACACTGATTTTAACCGTAGAAAATGACGTTCTAAGAGATGAAGGCGAAGCCTATGCAAGAAAGCTCGACAACGCAGGAGTTGACGTCATAAATGTCAGAATTAACGGTACAATACATGATTTTATGATGCTTAATGCATTATCAGAAACTGAACCCGTTAAGGGCGCGCTTAAAATAATTTGTTCGGTTTTAAGAGCTGAATTGCATTAAAAAAAGGCTCTCTTTTGGAGAGCCTTTCGTCTATTATTTCCAGACAACCGAATTTATAATTAAACTCAAAAACGATAAAACTATTGAACCTAAAAATGCACTCACAAATCCATCTACATGAACCCCGGGAGCCAGATATCCCGCAAGCATAAACAAAAGTGCGTTAATTATTAGTCCGAATATTCCGAGTGTCAAAAAATTTATAGGTAATGTAATAAGCTGGATAACCGGTCTGATAAAAATATTAATCAAAGCAATCACAACACAAACAAGCATTGCACTGGAAAAATTTTCAACAGAAATTCCCGGAACAAGCCATGCTATAAATATAATTGCAAGTGCATACAATAGCCACGAAATAATTAATGACATAATACTTCCTTTCTTTGACTAACACAATACTATTTTAACCTGTACTGTTTTAAATTACATTAACAAAAAAGCTAATTAATTTTATTCTTTGTCCTCTACAAGTATTAAATGCCAGCCAAATTGTGAATGCACAGGGGCTGAAACCTCACCGACAGGTGTTCCGAAAGCAGCTTTTTCAAATTCCGGAACCATTTGTCCGCGCCCGAAATATCCGAGTTCACCACCGTTTTGACCGGACGGACATTTGGAGTATCTCATTGCCAAAATCGAAAAATCAGCGCCTTTATTGAGTTCACGTTTCAAATTTATCGCCTCAATTTCACTGTCAACAAGAATATGTTTTGCTCTTACTTTTGTAAAATCCTGTGCCACTGCAATTGAACAAATTGATAAAATAACAACTAAAAATTTAATTAAATGTTTCATAATTTTTTTATCCCTCATTTTGCATTGAAAATCAATAGCTTAATCGGCTATTCTTACCTGATTACGTCCGTTTTCTTTTGCCTTATACAGTGCACCATCAGCAAAATCAAAAAATTCCCACGGTGTTTGGGCGTTATCTAAATCCGATGTAACACCAATACTTATAGTAATTTTTAAATCCTGACTTTTGTATTTAAAATGGTTATTTTCAACAGCGGCTCTTAATCTTTCAAGCGGAATTACAGCATTAGACGCGTCAGTTTCTGTCAGAATAACCACAAATTCCTCTCCGCCATATCTGAACACCATATCGGTTTTTCTAAATGCCTCATTTATCAAAAATGCGACTTCTTTCAAAACATAATCCCCGCATGCATGACCATAAGTGTCATTAACTTTTTTGAAAAAATCAACATCAATCATTGCAACACTCAAATCACTTTTATACCTTTTGGCGCGTAAAAATTCACGCTCTAAATTTGCCTCAAAATGCCGTCTGTTAAACAATCCCGTAAGTCCGTCTGTCAGCGACAAATGTTTGGTTTGTGTGTACATAAAATTGATTTTTTTAATGACATCATTTTTGTTGTCATCCGGTACATCAAAACTTTCAATAATACTCTGAATGTTTTTTTGTATCTCATCCAACATCTCGTCAGAAAAATCAAAACCTATATTTTCTATATTTGAACTATCGACCATAATCTCTACCTGTACAATTAGTATTATAACATAAAAATTGCATGAGGAATGTTTTTTTGTTAGATTTTTTTTATGAAACAACTTAATGTAGAAGAACTCGCCGCTAAATATGCCATAAAAGTTTTACATGCACAGGAAGTCAACCAGCTATCAATGATGATATTTGATGAAGTTTGTAAAAAAATCCGCGAATTGACTGAGGTTGAACGCAAGTATCTGCAAGCCGCTGCATTATTGCATGATATCGGATATTTTGTAAGTGCGGAAAAACATAACAAACACTCACTCAGGATGATTTTAGATGAAGGCATTTCAGGATTTACTACTGACGAAATAAAAATTATCGGCTGTATTTGCCGCTACCACCGCGGCAGCTTGCCTGATAAAACGCGACATGAAATATACAAAGATCTGGAGAAAAAACAGAGAAAAACAGTTAAACGCCTGGGCGGTATTTTAAAACTTGCCGACGGCTTTGTAAGAGGTGACAAACATCAAATAAAAGATATTAAACTTGAATATAACGCTGTTGATAATATTGTTAAAATTATTTTAACCCCTTTAGAATGCGGCTTGCCTGATATTGATTGTGCAATACGAAAACGCGATCTGTTTGAAGTTGGATTCAAATGTCAGTCTGTAATTCTCGTTGCGCACGAATAACTATTTGTAAAAATATTTTAACAATCCGCCTTATTTTGTAACATTTCTTCATGAAAAATACTTTATATAAGTAGGGAAAAAATAAAGAAAGGCAGCCGGCGATTTTGAAATCGCTAAATTTTGAATAGCCGGTTGAAAAAAATTATGAGTTTTGATGTAAATGTTTTGAGCACAAAGCCGATAATCAAAGCGACCGCGAGCATGCAAAACGACGGCGGCAGCGGAGGCAATCTCGGTTATATGGAACGGGATGTCGGCGAACAGGAAAAGAAAAAGCAGAAATATGAAAGTCTTTTTGCCAAACGACCCGAATACGATATCTTAGACTTTCAAAAGGAAATCCCGATGCCGGAAGAAGAGGCATTTTCACTCAAAAAATTTGTAGAAAAGGTTATTCAGAATATTAAAATTTTTTTAAGTAGGTAAAAATAGTCAATAGTGAACAGTTGTTAATAAATTAGGTAGCGTAGTATATCAGCATTGCGTTGTTTTTTATACGAAAAGTTTGAAAATTTATAATATAGCCCCTTTAGGTACGACTGTTACGCCTCCTGCTGATACATGGAACCCGCGTTTCAAATCTTCTTCTTTATCATATCCTATCATAGTATTCGGCGGAACTTTTACATTTTTATCGATAATCGCTTTTCTTATTTTGGAATAGCGTCCTATCTCGACATTTTCCATTAAAATGCTTTCTTCTACCTGAGAAAAACTGTTAATTCTGACTTCTGGCGACAATACACATCTTGACAGACTTCCGCCAGATACTATACAACCTTCTGAAACCATGGAATTTGTTGCCATACCGACTCTGTCGCCTTCTTCCCAGACAAATTTTGCAGGAGGGTAGTTATAATTAAATGTTCTGATAGGCCATTCTTTTGAATACAGATTCAATTCTGGATTATACTTTAACAAATCCATATTTGCCTGCCAGTAAGCATCAATACTTCCGACATCCATCCAGTAACCTCGTTCTGCATCTGTCATTCCGGGGAATTTGTTATCATTGAAGTTATAGATATATATCTTTTTCTCCTCATTAAGCAGCATTGGTATGATATTTTTACCAAAATCATGACTTGATGATTGGATTTTTTCATCCTGATTAAGTGCATCCAGTAAAACTTCACGGTTAAAGATATAGTTGCCCATAGAGGCAAGACACATTTTATCGTTACCAGGGATTGTTTTTGGGCGGAATTGCGGTTTTTCCACAAAATTTGTAAGCCGCCAGTTTTCATCAACTTCTATAATTCCAAATTCAGATGCTTCATCAACCGGAATGGGTATTGCAGATATGGATAAATCAGCTCCGCGTTTTTTATGGACATCCAGCATTTGGGAAACATCCATTTTATATACGTGATCTCCTCCAAAAATGCACACATAATCCGGTTCTTCATCGGTAATATGAAAAACATTCTGATAAATTGCGTCAGCAGTTCCTCTGTACCAGTCACTTCCTGTACGCATTTGTGCCGGTGCCAAATCTACATACTGATTTAAGAAAGGTGATAAAGCCCAGCCGCGTGTGATATGTTTGTTCAATGAATCCGACTTGTACTGGGTTAAAACTTTAATCTTAAAAAATCCTGAGTTAATAAAATTATTAAGAACAAAATCAATAATTCTGTACCTGCCGCCAAACGGAACAGCGGGTTTTGCTCTGTCTTTTGTTAGTGGATATAAACGTTTTCCTTCACCGCCTGCCAAAATCATAACCAATGCATCATCTATAGACATGACATCTCCTTTTTATTAACCCGCTGTAATTAGTATACACCATGTTGGATTTTTTTGCATTATGTTAATATCAGTTAATATCTTTGCTGGGTGGACAAGTCCACTCTTATACTCTTAAAACCGCTAAAGACGGACGAACACCGTTACGTCATCCTGAACTGGTTTCAGGGGTTAGCACTGGTGCGTCTTTAGCCTGCTCTCTCCTATGGGGGAGGGCAGAATTTCTTAGTAAGCAAAGCGAACTTAGAAATCTTGCGGGATCTCAAAAATTACCTTAAAATCTATTGTCACATTTCTTTCTCTTTTGATTGCGATGCAAAAGAGAAAGAAACGCGACGCCAAAGAAAGAGAAAACACGCGATTGAAATGAACGAGTCGTC
>CALUQJ010000020.1 GCA_944322865.1 Candidatus Gastranaerophilales bacterium | reverse complement strand
GCTGTATCCCAAGCTTTCTGGTTGTGGTTCTGGATTAAGTTAGGCAATGTAAGCACTGCTACTATGCCGATGACCGCGAGGGTGATGAGCACCTCGGCGAGGGTGAAAGCGACCCGTCGTTTAAAGTCGTTAAGACGATAAGACGTTAGGACGTTAAGTTCGTTACATTTTTTAGGCTCTGCTACTTTGTAACAAGTAATGCCTGTTTTAAGTTTTTGGATTTTCATAAATTTAATCTCCTTTTCATTTTCCATGCCGGCATCACCATTATGCATACCGACATAACGCGAAGATACAAGGTTTTGCGGTGCGTCAGAACGACACACCCTACAGGTTATTCTATACTTCCTCGGTAATTGGTTTTTCATATTCCCATTATACACTATTGCTCGTAAAATTTCAAGTCCTTAGCATTCATTCTTCATAATTCAGTTTTTTTTCCAGTTTTACTCCGCATTCTTGCATTCTTTCAATCTGGCGTCGAATACTATCTTTGCCGTCAAGTTTTTTTATTGAGGTATCCAATATATCTCTGGTTTTTATCAAATCATTATACAAATCTGCAAATTTATTGAGCATACGCGATGCAAGTGATGCTATTTCTTTTGCGTTTTTGTTCTGGCGTTCTACTATATGAAAAGCATTTATTATCTTCAATGCAGCAAGCAATGTTGACGGAGAAACCGGCATTACTCTGTTTTTCCACGCATAATCCCATAATTCACAGTCATCACAAAACATAAGCGAATAACAACTTTCAACCGGTATAAACATTAAGACAAAATCAGGAGTCTGCTCGTCTTGGGAATAATCTCTTTTGGCAAGCCCTGTTATTTGTGCTTTTGTAGAGGTTTTAAATTCTTTCAGATAAAATTTTCTTTCATCTTCGTCAACTGCGTTCATATATCCGTCCCAAGCTGCAAAAGAGGTTTTACTGTCGATATAAACACATCGGTTATCAGGCAGGTAAACCGTTGCGTCAGGGCGGCCGTCTGATATTCCTTTTTGAATTTTGTATTCTTCTTCTTTTCTCAAACCTGATGCTTCAAGTACACGCTCAAGAACTATTTCCCCCCAGCTGCCTTGCTTTCTGTTATCAGAACGCATTACGCTCACCAGTGCGTTTGTGTCTTGCGATATCTTATTGCCTGCCGCCAGAAAATTTTGAATATTATTATCAAATTTTGTGAAATTTGCGTTCTCTTTTTCTAAATTTTCTTTTGCAAGTTTTTCAAAGTTTTCAATTCTATCCTTAAAACGAGTATAAAATTCCTCTAATTTTTCTTTATTATGTGTGGACAACTCCTGTGAATTTTCTTTAAATATCCTATTAGCTGTTATTTCAAATGCTAATTTCATCTCATCAAGCATTGCATCATAAGATTTTTTAGCAGTCTTGTTTAATATAAAAAAATAAATCGCTGTACATAAAATTCCGACAAATAAACCAGCCAAAAATATTAGAATTTCCATTGTTACTCCTTAACCTGCATGTAAATTATACCACATGTGCACTAGACTAAAAAGATTAGCGGTTAAAAATTTTACAAAAAATATCAACCATGCGGCAAAGCATGGTGTAGAGCATGATTGAGGCATTTTATCAATCTAAAGATTTACATCAATTTCTCAAACACAGAACTGTTCAATATCAATCAGTGCATGGATGAAAAATACCCTATAAAAAGTGTAGTATGTCTAATGTAGAGGGTAAGATAATTTTTTAAAATAAAGAGGGAGATAAAATGAGAGAGTTCAAAAAAAGAGCAAGGGTATTATTAATTGATGACAATTCAGATCACTTACGTGGGATCAAAGAATTAATAACACTTGAAAGCAGTTTTGAAGTAGTAGGTGCAACAACAAGTGCAAATCTTGGGATTAATCTGGCAAAGAAATATCAGCCTGATTTAATTCTGATGGATATTAATATGCCGGAAAAGGACGGGCTGCAAACTATTCAGGAAATTGAAAAGCTTGAACTCGGCTGCCGAATTATTGCATTGAGCGGTTATGATGATTCCGATCTGATTTTTAGAGCGATGAAATTAGGCGCTAAAGGCTACATCTTAAAAACTATGGCATCTGCTCAGCTTATTCACGCAATGGATGAAATTGCAGCAGGAAAAGTTTATCTTCCGTCAGCTTTAACTTCTAGATTTTTTGAATATTTTCAAACCTCTTACAAAGAAGAAAACAGTAATGCTGATGAGGAAAATCTCCTTACTTATTTGACAGGTCGTGAAGAAGAAGTTCTTGATTTATTAACTCAAGGCAATAACTACAAGGCTATTGCAGGAAAATTATTTATATCAGAAACTACTGTTAAGACACACGTAAATAATATTTTCCAAAAATTACAGGTAAATGACAGAACTCAAGCTGTTCTCTACGCTTTAAACAATGGATTTGCGAACAGAAGAAAAGCTAAATTAACTGCGTAAGAACATCAAACCACTTTATTAAAAGGGTCGTCAGAAGCTGCCGACCCTTTTATCGTAACAACGGGGAAAAAATGAACGAACTAGACTTGTACAAAGCACAAACCAGATGTATTTCTCACGAAATTCGGAATCACCTTTCTATTTGCGAACTATATTCGGAAATAATAAAAAAGCGGCTTGTGCTTGAAGGGATTAAAAGTGCTTCTATAGAAAATGCAGTGAACAGTATTCAAAAATCACTTAAAATAATCGGAAATTCTCTGGTTGATTTAAGATCACTAAACAATTTTTCTATTCACAGGTATAATATAAAAAATCTTCTGGAAGCTGCTGTTGAAATGTCAACCGCTTATATTTGCGAAAAAAATATAAAAATTCATTGTGCACTGGAGGAGGATATTTTTGCTCAAATAGATGAGAATAAATTCCTTGCCTGCGTTGTGAACATCATAAAAAATGCCATTGAAGCGATTGATACCAATGGCGAAATTTTTATAAAAAGTTTTAGAAAAAATGATACTGTACACATAAAAATATCAAACACAGGCAACGTAATAAGTACAGAAAAACAGCAGGAAATTTTTGATGAAGGGTTCACAACAAAACAAACCGGCAGCGGTCTGGGATTACATATTTGCAAAGCTAATCTGGAAAAACAGAACGCAAAATTACAGTTAAACAAATCAGATCTTGAATCGACTGAATTTGAAATAATACTTCCCGGTGCTTAATCAACACATTCCTGAATAGAAATTGAATCAATACCTTTAACGTTCTGAAAAGCTTTGTAAAGATTTTCAACCGGCTTTCTTGCGACAACTTCAAGCACTACAGAAATTTTGGTGAAATTTTCATTTTGTTTGCTTATTTTTTTAGACATCTCAAACAAACGCGGGTATTTATCAATAATCATATTATAAATTTCATCTGAATAATCGTTTTCGCAGCAGAGATTGAGGCGAAGTCTTCTGATGTTTTTAGTGCTTGATATAAGAACACTTTTTTCAAAGAATCTGACAGAAACGAGAACCAGAATAGAAATAACGGTCGCTATAACCGCAAGTCCATACATCCCTGCCCCGCAAGCCATTCCAATGCTGGCAGCCATCCAGAGAGTTGCAGCAGTTGTCAGCCCGAAAACATTTGCTCCGTGTCGTAAAACAGTACCGCCGCCAATGAAACCGATACCGGTAACAACTTGAGCTGCAACACGCGCCGTATCTCGAATACCATTGGCATAATCATTCGTGACAACAGTAGGAAAAGCATATATTGAAAGCACTGTGAACACGCAAGCTCCAACGCAAACCAGTATATTAGTCCTCAATCCGGCGTATTTATTAGTTATTTCACGTTCCAAGCCTATTGCAAAGCCTAATAACGTAGCCGCAAGAACTCTTAGCATAATTGTTGGATCAAAAATTGTCGTCAAAACTTCCATTGCGCCCTCACTTTCACTTTTATTATGTTAGCACTAAAGACTGAAAATGTAAAGATTAAACCAACAGGAATGCAAAATAGAACTAATGCCCTGAACTGTTGTTTCAAAAGTAACCAGGTGAGTGAAAAGAGTAACTGATTTGCGGACTACAATTCAAGCTTGAGTAATTTTTCTTTCATATCCACTCCGAATGCGTATCCTGTGAGTGAACCGTTGCTGCCTACTACTCTATGGCACGGTACAACTATCATAATAGGGTTTTTATTATTCGCCATACCGACTGCACGGCAGGCAGTCGGTTTTCCTATATTTTCTGCTATTTGTTTATATGTTCGAGTTTCGCCATAAGGAATTTCTTTCAGAGCATTCCATACTTTATGCTGAAATTCAGTACCCTTAGGGTTAAGCGGTAAATCAAATTCTCTTCTTACTCCTGCAAAATATTCAGCAAGCTGTTTTTCTGCAATTTGCAGAACTTTATTGGCTGATTTCACCGGCGCTTCTTCACTATATGTAATTCTAATAATCTCACCATTGCATTCTTCTATTTTTATATTGCCTATTGGAGTTTTAATTATTGAGTACATTATAAAAGTTCCTTGATGTTGTTATAATCCTTGCCGCCTATTGCTTTATAAACATTAATTGTCGCGATTATATAATCTATTTTGTTGCTGACTTCATCCTTCTCGGTTACAAGTACGCGTTCTCTGTCGCGGATATTATCAAGAACTGACTGTGCACCTATCTCTAATTTACGGGCTGAAAGATTGTATTTATCTTTCTCTAGATTATACCGCTCCAGACTGGATTTATAATTCTTTTGGTTTGTGTGTGCTACACCCAGAGAATTATTTACTTCCTGCAACGATGTGAGTATTGTTTTTTCATACATTTGCTGTGCTTTTTCAAGCTCTAATTTATTATACCTGAAATGAGCCATTTTTGCTCCGCCGGAAAACAGATCTAACGAAGGTGCAAAACCTGCTGCACTCTTAAATGTATTACCTGTAAAAATATTGCTTAACTGATAAGCATTAAATCCTACCTGACCGTATAATAAAATCTTCGGCAAAAAATCACGTCTTGCAGCTTTAACGTCAAAACCTGTTTTTTGAATGTATAATTCTGTTTTTGCCATATCCGGACGGAATTGGATAACTTCAGCAGCGATATTGTCAGGAATGCTGACCAGTTTAATATCATTGTAATCTGTATGGTCAACGGTATTGTTTGTCCTGTCGCCAAGAAGTACCACCATTTCTCTTTCTATAATGTCGTATCTGTCTTTATAGAGTTCAAGTGTTTCTTCAAAGTTTGTCAGAAGCTGCTTTTCCTGCATAAGTTCTGTTACTGGCGCAAGTCCGTTTTTGTGTTTTTTTTCTGTCATTGTGACTACTGTTTTTTGTAATTTTACAAGTTCAGTCTGGTTTTTGATAAGTTTGTCCAGTTTAATCAAATTATAATAAGTTGATGCCAGAGTTGAGGTTAACGCTATATATGCTGCACGTTCATCCTGTTTAATCATGTCAACCTGCTTGTTTATACTTTTTGTTTTTAATCTGTTTTCGCCCCACAAATCAAGCTCATAAGTCATTGTTAGCGGAAGTACAAAATTAGATTGGTTGTAATTAGGAATTAAAACTTCGCCAAATCTGACATCACTTGAATGAAAATCGCGGAAATAGTTTCCGGCAATGCCTAAATGCGGAAGTTCCTGTGCTAATGACTGTTTGGCTACCTGTTGTGCTTGTTTAACATTTATCGCAGCTATTTTTAAATCCTGATTATTCTGATAAGCCTTAACAAGGTAATCATTTAATATAGGATCTTCATAGTTTTCCCACCATTTTAAATTTAAATATTCCAGCCTGTAATCCGGTGTATCTTTATGTCTTGCTGCGTAAACAGGTGTAAAACTGCACAGCAAAATAAACAGGGTTAATGTAATCTTTAAAATTTTCATGCTTTACTTTTCCTTTTTTGTGTTATCATAATAACACAAGATAAGTCAGAAGTAAAGTCATGGAAAAAAAAGATTTATTAAACAGCAGAATAGGGATGAAGTTAGTGCGTATTGGAAAGATGACACGCGCAATGGCAACACAAAAGTTTAAGTGTGAAAACTTTGATATTACGCCGGAACAATATACCGTACTGACTGCAATTCTTGACCATGACGGATTGTATCAAAGACAGATCAGCGCTCTTACACTTAAAGACAGACCTAATATTACAAGGATTATAAATATTCTTGAAAAAATGGAACTTGTCACAAGAACATCTGATGTTAACAAACGCAAGATATTCAAAATTAATATAACAGAAAAAGGCAAGGAAACTTTTGAACAGATTTTGCCGACAGTCCTTGAACTCTGGCAGGAATCTGTTGAAGGTGTTTCTGATGAAGAACTTGTAAATTGTTTAAATGTCTTGAACAAAATAAAAGCTAATCTTGAGGAAAAATTAAAATTACAAATTTAAAATATACATTTAAGAGGAAAAAAATATGGATGAACAAACCCCGAAAAAAAAGTTAAACAAAGACGAATTGGACGAAAAAGCAAAAGAAGTACTAAAAGCACGCAAAGCCCGCGCAAAGAAAAAACGTCCGGAATATAAAAAGAAAAGAGTTATCGTTCCGACTGTAACCGCTGTTATACTTGTTATTACGGGTATAATTATGGCGATACATTCTACATTTTTTCAGTCAACAGATGATGCGTTTGTTGAAGGACGTTTAATATCAGTTGCACCGCGTGTTTCCGGTCCTGTTATCAAACTGCTTGTTGATGACAATCAGGAGGTTGCAGAAGGTCAGCTGCTGGTTGAGATTGATCCGAGTGATTATGCGGTTAAACTTCATCAGGCAGAGGCAAAACTAGCCGAAGCTAAAGCACGGTTGAATGTTACAGATAAGCAAATTGATGAAGGATCTTCAAATGTGCAGCAGTCTTATGAAGATATAACTTCAACGCAATCAAAACTTGATTTTGCGCAAAAAGACCATAAAAGATATTCTGATATGTACAAAGAAGGTATTGTGTCAAAACAGGATTATGATACCAGTAATACACACCTGACTGTGGCGCAGGCTAATCATAAAGCTGCAACAGAAAAATCCAAGGCTCTGCAATCAGCATTAGAATCCAATAAGGCTAAAAAAGAATCTGTTCAGGCTGAAATTCAAAAGCTTGAAGCAGAAGTAGAACAGGCAAAATTAGATCTTTCCTATACAAAAATATACGCCCCGCAGGCAGGTAAGGTTTCTGCAAGAAGTGTAGAAAAAGGCAATTATGTACAAACAGGTCAGCCGCTTATGGAAATCGTTCCGGATGAAGTCTGGGTTGTTGCTAATTTCAAAGAAATTCAGCTTACCTATATGAAAGCCGGTCAGCCTGTTTCAATAAAAGTTGACACCTATCCGGGTAAAAGATTTAAAGGTCGCGTGGATAGTATTCAACGCGCAACAGGGGCAAAATCAAGCCTTTTTCCGCCTGAAAATGCCGTCGGAAGTTATGTAAAAATAGTTCAGCGTGTACCTGTAAAAATTGTATTTGAAGAAGATATTTCTGATTACAACATAGTACCCGGCATGTCTGTTGTGCCAAAAGTTAAAGTCAAATAATCAGTATAGAAATCAATATACTCCCCGATAACTTATTGTGTAGATAGGAAAAAATAAGTATGTCTTTTTTGGAAAAATTAAAACAAAACCCCTATATATTATCAATTGTTGTATTATTACCTTCAATTATGGCACTTGTTGCCTCATCTGCAACAAACGTTTGCCAGCCGAATATAGCCGGTTATTTCGGCGCAACGCAATATGAAGCAAACACTGTTATTACGAGTTATATTATTGCAAATGGTATAATGCTGCCGACAACAGGTTTTTTAACAAAAACAATTGGTAAAAAGATGTTTTTTATCTATTGTATTGCGATATTTTGTATAGGGGCATTTCTTTGCATTATTGCCCCAAATTTGCAGGCATTGATTCTTGCAAGAGTAATACAGGGGCTTGGAGGCGGCTGCATCTTGCCTTTATGTCAGGCTTATATGCTGGAAATTTATCCTGAACATCAAAAAGGCTTAGCAATGGCTTTATACGGTGTTGCGGCAATGTTCTCGCCGCTCTTCGGTCCGTTTGTCGGAGGATATCTGACTGATAACTATTCATGGCAATGGGTATTTATTGTAAATATTCCGTTATGCATAATCGCATTAATTCTGGTTAAAATCTTTATGGCGGATGATGTTATTGTTAAAGAAAAATATAACAAAAAATTTGATTTGATAGGATTTTTAGGAATTGCGGTTGCAATGGGATGTATGCAGATAGTTCTGGATAAAGGTCAACAGTTTAACTGGTTTGATACCCCATGGATCTGCTGGCTGACAGGAATTTCTATTTTTTCTTTTGTATTCTTTTATGTCTGGGAATTGGAGTACAAATATCCGATTATTGATATAAGAGTTTTTAAGGATAAGAACTTTTTACTCGGGACAGGCATAAGCTCTATTATAAATATTATTTTATATGCAACATTACTACTTGTACCTCTGTTCTCTCAAGGGTTAATCGGTTACAGTCCATCAGCCTCCGGACTTGCAATGCTGCCGCGTGCAGTAGTTTGTTTAGTCGGACTCCTTGTTGTAGGACAAATAGCAAAATATATTGAAGCAAAAATTCTTACAACAATAGGATTTTTAATTATGGCGGGTGCTGTATTCAGCCTGTCCTGCTTAAATACAACAGCGTCAATTGAAAGTATTATTATTCCGAATATGGTTATATGTTTAGGTGTATCAGTCGCTTTTGTACCGATTACTGCGCTGGCGTTTATGACATTACCTAAAAATAAAACAGCAGATGCCGCAGGGCTGCATGCTTTATTTAAGAATATTGTAACAGCAATTGCAACCTCTGTATCTTCAACTTTTATAGCACGCGCTTCTCAGGTTTATCAGAATAATCTTGTTGGTAATCTTGCGTATCACAATCCTGTTTACCGGATTAAACTCGCAGCTTTGCAGCATAAGTTTGCAGTGCATTATCCGGATATTGTTGCGGCTAAAAAAGCAAGCGGTACTCTTTACAGGGAACTGTTGCAGCAGTCAAAACTGGGCGCTTTTTATGATGCTTTTTTAATACTTGCCCTTCTGGCAATTGTTATAATTCCGTTTATTTATCTCTTAAAAAACAAGACTAAAAAAGCCTCCGCTTAAATCATTGAACGAAGGCTTTTATTTTTTTATTGTTATGTTACTGCATTAAAAATCTTGCGTAGACATATATTGAACTCAAAACGAGTGAAACAAACATTGCTACAAAACCGTATTTTAAGTATTTCATAAATTCAATCGGATGTCCGTGGTGTGCAGAAGTTTCAGATACGATAACGTTAGCCGCAGCACCGATAATCGTCATATTTCCGCCCAAACATGCCCCGAGTGATAAGCACCACCATAGCGGGTAAGTGTAATCCGCACCCATTACTTTTTCTATTTCCAAAAGCATCGGGGTCATGGTTGCAGTATAAGGAATATTATCAATTACACCAGAGATAAATCCTGACGCCCATAAAATAATCATTGCAGCAACTTCTTGAGATCCTTGTGTAACATCAAGAATCCATTTTGCCATTAAGGCAATACCGCCGGTAGCTTCAAGACCGCCGATTATGATAAATAAACCGATAAAGAAGAATATTGTGTTCCACTCAATATCTCTGATTATTTTTGAAGGATTTTCAAATAAAAGTAAAATACTTGCACCGAGCATTGCTGTTACACCTGTTTCAATATGTGTAACATCATGCAGAATAAATCCTATGATTACAAGTGCAAGAATAATAGAACTTCTAATCATCAACGGAAAATCAGTTATAGTGTTTGAGTTGTCAAGTTCAGCAACCGCCTGCATTTTTTCTGGTGTTGTAACAAGCTGTTTTCTGAAAAATAAAATCATAATACCGACAACAGCCAGTAAAATTACTGCAATAACAGGTGTTAAGACTCTTACAAAATCCATAAAAGATAACCCTGCTGCACTTCCGATAATAATGTTTGGCGGATCACCGATAAGTGTTGCAGTACCACCGATGTTTGATGCCAGAATTTCAGTAATCAAAAACGGTATAGGATTTATATCGAGTTTTGATGCGATAAAGAAAGTTACCGGCATGATTAGAATAACAGTGGTTACGTTATCCAAAAAAGCGGAAGTTATTGCTGTAAACAACCCGAGGACAAAAAGCACCATTTGGGGATGCCCTTTGGTTAAGCGCAAAAGTTCATTTGCTATCCAGTTAAACATGCCGCTTCTTGTTGCAATGTTTACGATAATCATCATGGAAACAAGAAGGAAGATAACGTTAAAATCCACAAAATTTAAAAAGTAGTGCGGGTTAAGCGCACCGTCAACCACTTTATTCTGGCTGACTAATCCCAACAGAATTGTAAAAGCTGCACCAATAAGAGCAATTGTTACTTTTGATATTTTTTCTGTTGCTATAAATACATAAGCAATTAATAGAATTGCCGCTGAAACAGCTATTCCATGTGCTTGAACAATGGTTAAAAAATGTTCCATAAAGCTCTCCTTTATAAATATAAACCATATTTATCTTATTATAAAAAATCTAATTTGGCAAAAGATAATCAGCTTCAATAAGTTTGTAGTTATCATCGACGGCATTAATTTTGAATTTTGAGCCGCGCGGGAGTATAAATTCAGCGTTTGCCCCTGTCGGAAGATCTAACATGGTAAATCTTCTGCAATCAATACCTTTAGTGCCTTTCGGAAGTTTGATTTTTATAACGTAACCGCTGTTTTCACCAAACTGAGCAATAGTTTCAGCCGCATTGCGTGAGGTAGAAACATAAGCTTTGTCTTCTACAATGTTTCCGGCATAGTATTCTCTTGAAAAATCTAATACTTCGTTATCGTGTTTGGTTACAACACCGCGATAAACAACAGCTTCATCCGGCAGCGGTTCTGCATCAATCATCATTTTGTCAAGAGTTCGTATTTCAATACTCTTTTCAGGTTTAATTTTACCCATTCTCAAAAGCGGATTGAACGCATATTCGTCCTGATAAGAGCCTACCATTTCGGCTTCGTGGCTTGTAAACAACCTATCGTCATGGAACGGAAGTTCTTTATCTTCAGGATTTATAAGTTTTGCGAGTCTTTCTTTTTGGCGTTCTATGCTGTCTTGAGCTATATTGGTATATTTAGGGAATTTTTCTCTTATAATATCTTTTAGTCTTTCGTTTTCAAATAAATCATTAGTTATCTGGTCAAGACTGCTGTCTGCATTATGATTTGTCTGTGAACTTGTAAATGAAGGGTAATTAGATCTAACAGGCGGTTCCGGTGATTTAAATTTAGCAGGAATACTTTTTAACATACGCCAAATCGGACCGCGTAATTTTGTTATTGTAATTCCGGCAACAACTACACCGGCAAGAATTGTTGCGCCTTTCATTGCTTTGGCATGCGATTTTTTGTTGTGAATTTCTTCGTTTACTCTCTCTTGTGAAGGCGGTGTCTGTTTTGGTGTCGGTGTTTTAACAGCTGTATTATAGCCGCTGACAGACCCTGCAATTATTCGTGCATTGACATTTTCAAACCCTATCATAATTTTTCCCTAATTTTGAAAGTATACTTCTTTATTATCAAAACACATAAAAAAAATTTTTGCTAGTTTATAACAAAACTTAAAATATTAAACTAATTCCAAATTTGTTACGGAGATATCTTCCATAAGTTCTTTAATTATATTAGAGCCGCAATGGCATCTGATTTTTCCGTCCGGATGCTTTCCCAGATGATATGCAGAAGATACAACAAGAATTTTCATTGCATCAAAGATATTTAAGCCGGATAAATCCATAGAGAGTTCCGGTTGGTCACATTGTGCAAGATAATGTTTTATATCTTCAGAAGTTTGATTATTTATTTTAATATTTTGATACGTTATTGTATTTTGCATATTTTTACCTTTTACTGACAAATCGCAAGTAAAGTTAAAATATTTAAACTTTTGTATAAATTTCGTATTTTTATATGAGATTCGTGTATAATGATAAATATAAATAGTGAGGGATATAAAATGCTTATGAAAACTATTAATGATCTGGCAAAAGAAGTTTTGGACATTGAAGCAAATTCAATATTAAAATTAAAAAACAACATAGGAGATGAATTTGATAAGGCAATTGAACTGCTTTACAACTGTAAAGGCAGAGTAATAATTACCGGCATGGGAAAATCAGGTTTAATCGGTCGTAAAATAGCAGCAACCTTGACTTCTACCGGAACTCCGTCATACTTTTTGCATCCGGCAGAAAGCACTCACGGGGATTCAGGAATTATCACTAGAAATGATGTAGTTATTGCAATATCAAATAGCGGTGAAACACAGGAATTATTAAATCTTTTGCCACTTATTAAACGTTTTGGCGTTAAGATGATAGGTATGACAGGGAAAATCCATTCAACACTTGCCGCGGCGAGTGATGTTGTCCTAGATATTTCCGTAGAACGCGAAGCATGCCCTCTGAATAAAGCCCCTACCGCAAGTACAACAGCAACTCTTGCAATGGGAGATGCGCTTGCCGTCTGTCTGCTTGAAAAACGAGGATTTTCAGAAGAAGATTTTCTAATATTTCATCCGTCAGGCGCACTAGGCAAAGGTTTCTTGTATAAGGTTGAAGATTTGATGCTTACAGGTGACAAATTGCCTATAGTACATGAAAATGACAGTTTTGTTGATGTAATTGATGTTATTACAACACATAAACTCGGTATGGCAATGATTGTTGATACAGCAGGCAGACTGTCAGGAGTTCTGACAGACGGTGACATAAGACGCACATTGATGAAACATAACAATATACAATCACTTATAATAAAAGATGTTATGACTGTTAATCCGAAACATATTTCTAAAAATGATTACGGAGCAAGTGCACTTAATCTTATGGAAAAATATTCAATCACGGCACTTGCAGTTGTGGATGAGGATAACAAACCTATTGGCGTAATACATATTCATGATTTGTTGAAAGCCGGGGTGGCATAATGACGATAAAACTTGCGGCATTTGATGTTGACGGCGTTCTGACAGACGGCAGTCTGACATTTGATGAGGACGGTCGGGAATACAAAACTTTCAATGCAAAAGACGGGCAGGGAATTGTTAATCTTAACAAAGCCGGTATTATAACGGCAATAATTACCGCAAGAGAAAACGGTACGGTTTATCATCGCGCAAAAAATTTACGCATAACAGAACTTCATCAGGGTGTTAAAAACAAAATAGAAACATTAAGAGAAATAATGCAAAAGTACAATATTTCTTTTGATGAAATATCTTATATGGGTGATGATCTTCCTGATATATGTATATTAAAAGAAGTGAAGCTTGCGGCTTGTCCTGCTGATGCTGTTGATGAAGTCAAAGCTGTCGCGAATTTTATCTCGTCAAAAAACGGCGGACGCGGCGCGGTACGTGAGCTTTGTGACAAAATTATAAGAGAAATGGAGCAATAATTATGTATGAAATAAAAACCCAGGCATTTTTTGCCGCTGCTCATCATCTTTTGAATTATGACGGGGCGTGTGAAAATCAGCACGGTCATAACTGGATGGTAGAAGCTTATGTTCAGGGCGACACTCTTGATAAAAGTAACATTCTTATAGATTATAAGGTGTTAAAAAGAGAGTTGAATGCAGTGCTGGATTATCTTGATCATCAGGACTTGAACGAACTGCCGGAATTTAAAAACGAAAGTCCGTCAAGCGAAATGATAGCAAGTTTCATTTATTGGAAATTAAAAGAAAAAATAGTTCAACTAAGCAAGGTAAGTGTTTGGGAAACCCAGACATCTTGCTGCTCGTACTTTGAAGAATAATAAAATCCATTAGTAACAAAATTACGTAGAGCGGGCTTAACTGTTCAATCGTGACGAAGAAATCTATTAGTCACTTAATCACCTAATCACTTGATTATAAGTAGACGGGCTTAACAGCCCACCGTATAAGGAGCGAAACAAATGCATTTTATACAAGCAATATTAATGGGAATAGTTCAGGGCTTGAGTGAATTTTTACCAATTTCAAGCTCAGGACACCTTGTATTTACCTCAAATTTTTATAAATTATATAAAGGACTGGAGATAGCACAACATACTAACGAAGAAGTGTTCTTCGATATTATGGTGCATCTTGGAACCCTTGTTGCTGTTTTGATATTTTTCCGTAAAGATATTATGAATATATTAAAAGCTATGTGGAATGCTTTTAAATCACATGATTGGTCCGATAGAGATGCTAAACTCGGATTATATATCCTGCTTGGGACAACTTTTACCGTAATTATTGCATTGCCGTTAAAACCTATAGCGGAAAAACTTGTGTTTACGCCTTCAATTGTCGGTATATTGCTTTTTATAACAGGTTTTGTACTTCTTGCAAGTGAATATATGTCGAAGAATTTTAAGGCACATAAAGAGAATGCAGACTTAAAAACATCATTAATGATAGGTCTGGCGCAAGGGCTTGCGGCATTGCCGGGATTTTCCAGATCCGGCTGGACAATTGCTACCGGATTGTTTTGCGGACTGGATAGAACAACAGCCGCAAGGTATTCATTCTTGTTGAGTATACCTATTATATTAGGAGCGTCAATGATTTATCCGGTTGTGCATATAGACCTGCACGAAGCCTCACAGTTTAACTGGTCTGCTATTATTGCGGGGACAGTTGTATCCGGTGTGGTGGGATATTTGTGCATAAAGTATTTTATGAAATTTATTTCTAAATTTTCGCTTGCAATATTCGGGTATTATTGCATAGCTGCAGGAATAATAACCGCTGTATTTTTTAGTATGTTTTCATAATTCTTTTTAAAACATATTGTTATCCGGCATATCAAACAAATCATCATATGGATTATCATAGTTGAATTGATCTGCCATAAATGCATCAGCAGCCGCCTGATTATTTAAGTCTATAATATTTTGGTCATTGTTGCTGCGGCTTACCTGACGGCCTTGCTGGTCAACATCAACCCAGGCCGCAACTTCATTCAGTTCAGCTTTTTTCTTATCAAGCTGTTTCTGCAATTGAGTTTTCTGCGGACTGTCCGGCAGTTTGTCAATTTGCTGCTGGAGTTTGTCTAAATCAGCAGAGGTCTTTGCATTCGGAATTTTATTTCCTATTTCAGACATTGTGATTTTGTCTGCGGAACTAAGCGGTTTTCTGACCGGTTCAGCTACGACAACTTCGACTTCCGGTTCTGTAATCTTTGTTAATGCACCGTTTTCAACTTTCAGACCTCGTTTTCCCAGTTCTGCATTTAATTCACGAAGTCTGGCGGTGTGATTTGTTTCAAGTTCATTACCCTGTTTATCGTAGTATCGTCTGCGGTTATTTAATCTGTTTACTCCGGCAAGAAGTTCCTCATCACTTAAATTTGCCGGTTCTTCAAAATCTGTTCTTACTCGAAGTTCTTGTTCCGGTGACAATTTAAATTCTTGTTTTTCGACATTTTTATAGCCATATTCAGGAATACTCTGGTTATCGTTGTAATCTCTTGTAAGTTTTAAACCGCGTTCTTCCAGTGCCTCTCTAATGGCAGCTTTATTGACAGACATATCATGACTATTAATTAGGAAAATTTTACCTGACGGACTTGGCTCACTCCAGCTGCGAGTTCCGCTAGCCTCATATTCACTTAATCTTTTATATTCTGCCACAAGCTCATCAGGGCTCATGTCTTTGTAAGAATCTTTTAATACAAATCCATTATTATCCATTGGATATTTAGATGCTGTTTTCGTTTCCGGCGGCATGTTGCGACGCGCTGTTTCAAAGTCAATTGTTGCACCTTCGACTTCTACAGGCCGCGGAGAACCATCAACTTGAATATGATGAGGATCGACTACCGGCGTTTCTGTTTCAATAGCAGATTGTTCAGGTGCATTTGTACGTGTGTCGCCTAATTCAGCTTCCGGTGCGTCCTGCATTTTGCTTTGATTTGCGTCTACATAGTTTGCCTGTTGCGTGTTCGCAGCAGCACCTGTTGAAACACCATCAGAAGTTAATGCCTTTGCGTTTAGCGTTTCAATTTTGGCATTGATATCTTTTATAAGCTTTTTAGAACCGCCATAAGATCTTATTGCCTTACTGCTGTTCATTTTATCTGCAATTTGTTTTAATTCATCCGCTGAATTTGATTTTTCCATAAAGGCTCTGATTGTCTGTAAATCATCTGCATTTAGGCCTTTACCGGCACTGATTGCATCGTCAATTCGGCCTGTTGTCGCTGCAAAATCAGCCTGATGTGCCTTAACTGAGCTTATCTTGGCATCAATTTTTTTAATTGTAGCAGCGGCATGGTCTGTGCCTTGAACCTGATAACCTACACGGCTTTCAAGCTGTTTTTTCATAGCTTCAAGATCTTCAACTGTATTTGTTAATTTGAGTTGATCATCAAGAATTGCAGCACCATGCGGAGAAAGCGGCTTGCCTTGATTTGCCAGAACTTGTGCTGCATTTTTCTCTGTATTAGCATTTAATTCTTCGACAATTTTTGATTCAACTTTTTGTCCTTGCAAATTAGGGTCGGCATTCAATTCAGCCATTCGGGCGTCAATTTTGTCGAGTAACTCTTGTCTGTCGCGTGCGGCATCGCCTCTCACATCTTTTTTACCGTCAAACCATTGTGAAATTTCTTTCTTTGCCTGAGCAAGTTTCGCCGGATCAGTTTCTTTTGCCAAATCTATTTTACCGAGAGTCGGGCTGTCATAGACACCGGTTGCATCTTCAACTATGTGCTTAATTTCACGTCCTTGATCGCGGTCTTGAATTTGGTGTTTGTCAGCTTCGTCATGAATTTCGGCTGCTCTTTTCGCTGTTGTTGGTTGAGAAAGTTCCTGTCTAACTTCATCTTTAACCTGTTCAAATTTTTGTTCTGAGAAACTTCCGCCGGTTGTTGATGTATTATTATTGGTTGCTCTTTGCAGCGTTGATTGGTTACGCGCTTGGGCTCCGGCAAAAGTAATATCAGCTTCCTGTGCATCCAATACATCACGCGGAGCTTCTGAAAGTCTGATATGATGTTCATCAGGCACAGGCAATTCCTGCTGTGGTTTGACTTTCTCTGTGTTGCCCTGACGGCCTTTAATTTTGCCGAGCCTATTCATCGCAACGCCTGTTAGTATGTCAACGAAAGCATCATCAGATGTGTAGCCGCCTGATACTCCGTAAGAAATACCGGCAGTAGATGCTATGTCAAGTGATTGTTCGCAAATTTCAGTTGCAACCTTGCTGCTGCATCCGAGGGCTTTAGCAATGAATGGAGCTAATTCGGCAGATGTTGCACCGGCGCCGCCAAATGCAGCGTTTTGTAATGCCTTTTTAATGGAATCTTCAAATGATTTACCGTCAACAAGGTTAACAGCGAGTGTACCTTCAAATGCCGCATCAGCAGATCGTGTAATTCTTGTTGCACTTTCTCTGACTCCAACAGGTGTTGCGTCTTTAATCTTACTTGCTGTATTGCTTACGGATCTTGCAAGTTTGCTGTCTTTAACTGCATTTGCGGCTCTGGTAGTAACGTTAGTTGCTGTCTTAACGGCTTTACTGTTTCTGACGGCAGAGGATGTTTTGCTAACGAGATTAGCAGCTTTTGGCATATAACGTGCAAGTTTTACACCTCTTGCTCCCCATTTAGCTGCGCTTGCGGCAATTCTTGCAGCTGCAAATGCCTGTCCGCCCGGTACTAAAGCTAATGCGGTTGTTACTGCTATTTCTGCACCAATTTCAGTAGCCATGCCGGTTAATTCCTGGTTTGAATTATATTTAATAACATCATTTACAATATCGTTTGTACCAAATGCGGCCTGACGTACACTATCCACATCCTGATTTATCTGTTCCAGAGTACGGCCTTTTGCTATCTGGTCAAATTGCTGGATGCTGTTTTGTTTCTGCATATCAACCCAGTGACGCAGTACATCTTTTTTATCTGAATGCGGGTTTTGCGCCATGTATTCTTCTGACATTCCGTCAACAAGAGCATCCACTTCATCCGCGCTCATATTCATAGCTGACATAACTTTAGTTTTGTATGCATCGTAGTTAAGTCCGCGTGCTTCATCAAACAATGTTTGCATTTTATCTGCATTTTCTTTAGCGCCGTATGCAACGACGTAATCACTGTATGCCGCCTGATAAGCAGCTACCTTTTTGCCGTCATAAGGTATGCCGAATACTTCTTTGTATGCAGTTTGAAATTCTTCTTCTGTCTGGCAGTTTTGAAGTTTTTCAATATCACCTTTGTATTTGCCGAGTTTTGCTTCCATATCGGCTCTTGTTGTGCAGCCGAACCAGCCTAAGACATCATCGCCGCGTTTTGCAAACCAGCCTTCTTCTTCTCGTGCTGTGTCATAAGATTGTTTTGCGGTATTATATTCGTTTTGTGCACCTGTTGTTACACTTTCCTGTGCTTCTGCTGTACTGATTTCTCCGGCGTTCAAGGTTGCACCCTGAGTAAGCCCGAGCAGCCGTTTCATTGTGTTATCCATAGTGGTTGCATCAACTACATTGAACCAACCGTCAAATTCTTTATCTGCTGATGTTGTAAATTCCGTCACAAGAGCGTCGACTTCTTCGCTCGGTACTCCTTTTGCTTTAGCTTCTGCTGCAAGCTGTGTCATAATATGATTTAAAGCTTCTTTTCTTGTTTCATCATTTGATGTTTTTTCGTTACAAATCATTCTGACTAAAGATTCATCCGGATGTTTTGTATTATATTGTGACAGTACTGCACTTGCGTTTTCTGAGGTAACTTTATCTAAGCTTGTCTGGAATGCTTTGCCACTTACGGCATTAAATCTACCGCCTTTTAATGCATTAAATAATTCATCTGCTACAATTCCTGCCTGGCGGTTATGTTCCTTCGCTGCTTCTATTTGTTCTTTTGTAAGCTGTTGCACGCCTTCATCAGCGCCTTCCGTACCGTCTGCGCCGCCTGCTTGAGCAGCCGCTTCTGCTGCTGCCTGTCGTTCAGCTTCAATTCTTGCGTATTCCGCAAGGTTTGCATTTAATTTACCTTGTAATTCATCAACATTAACGGATTGAACAGTAACATTACCGTTTTCATCTGTTACAATTTGGAAATTTCTGTCTTTTGCAGAAGATTCATATATCCCATTTTCAGGATCTATTAATTTTAATTTCATTGTCGCATTCTGACCGTAATCAGGCGGTAAGGTCATGCGCAGATTTTCCGGGAACGCGCCGTCTTCTATGGTTTCTCCGTTAGGTAATCTTATTTCGCCCTGATATGCTCTGCCAAGTCCTGTTGCAGACCCGTCAATTTTTACACTTGCTTTACGTTTGTCACCAAAAAGATTTTTAAGGGCATCTGCTGCCGTAAATTCTTCCTGTTCTATGGAGTCATCATCACCTTCATCCCCATCGATACTGATAGGTGGTTCTTCAACTACAGTATCTTCTATAGGTGTATCTTCAACCGGAACATCAGGTGTTGTAACTTCCGGCTCAACGGCTGGTTCTTGCGGAGTCTTTATATTTTGAGATAATTCAATAGCTTGTTTAAGGAATTTGTTTATATGACGGCGGTTGCCTAAACCGGCTGCTTTTGCTTCTTTGCGGTTTAGTTTTTTATCGGCGCCTGCTGCATCTTCTAAAAGATCGATATATTTGCCCATTTCATCAGCAGAAATTGTGCCATCTCCATCCGCATCTATTTTTTTGAAAACGGATTCCAGTTTGTTTTTCTTGCCAAAATCAAACTGTTCTGCTTTTAAACCACCTTTTAATTGAGATAAATCAATTTTCTTCCTTAAACCACCGAGGCTGAAATTTTCTTCCATAAATCCATGACTCCATATTTAATTTTTCTACATTTTGGTTAATCGGATTTATCGTCATGAATCTTTAATGCAATAACGGCATTTATTTTCCCTCTAACGCAAGATATACTAGCTAAAGAGGCTTTTTAAATTCAAATTTACATTTTGTTACAATATAACCATATATACTACTTGAAGCAAAATATTCAGGTGCTATAATTAAGTCGTTAGGGGTCTGAATTATGCATTGTAAAAAAATGTAAAACATTTTTTTGCTCTGGCAAAAAAAAATATTTACAGGGCTTATAACTTTAGAAATCATGTGTGTACGGAGTAAAAATGATATTACCGATTAATAGCGCTAAAAAAGTTTATTTTTCCGGCAAAAAACAAGAACAATCCGCGCCGGTGGAACAAAAAGAAGAAAAAGGGAAAAAATTGCCTTATTCCAAAGACACCTTGTTAAAAAATAACTTTTTAACAAGAACGCGTATCGGATTTGACAAGTTCACAAATGCGATGACTTTATATCCGGCAAAAGGTATTAAGGGAAGCCGTAACTCTAACTTTTATGAGTTTTTAACAATGGGCTCTGTACCTTATATAATCGGTAGTTTAATGCTTATGTCAGTATTTAATTCTGCTAATAAGCATTTTGATGTATTTTCAAAATCAAAAGCCGGTCCGATTGGGCGAAAAATGGCGTTAGGTGTTTTATTTTACGGTGTTGCCAAACAAATTTCAAAATCATTTATCTCAGCTCCTGTCAAAACCTTAACCGGAGTAGACCTAAACATTCCGTATGCAAAATTCGTAAACGAACACCCTGAATACCCTAATGATTCCGATATCACAAGTATTGAATACCACAAAGTATATGAAAGTGTGGATTTCCCTTACTGGCAGATGTTGTACAATGAAAACAACGGCAAGCCGCGTAATGAATACTTTGACAAAATTTCTAAAAAATTAGGTATGGGCTCTAACTTAAATGATTCAGATCAAGAAGTTAAACCACTGATAAAAGAAATATTAATCAAAGCTAAAACAGCGACAAATTTATCATCATATCTGTGGGCAGCAACGGGTGTAGCACTTGCCTTTCAGGAACCTTGGGAAGATTTCTTTAATGTAATGAGTTTTAAATTCTGGGATAAGGCAAAGATAACAAAATCCGCAGTTGCATTCAAAGACAGCCTGATTAGCAGTGCAAAAGCTTTCTACCACGGAGAAGGTAAAGGATTACAAAAGCATGCCGGTAAAATACTGTTAGGGGCTGCCATAGCATCATCAGTATTAGGGGTGGCTAATGTAATGAATATTTCTGGCAAGCCGTCAAAACTCAGTGCAGGCGATGTTATAGACAATAAAGAAAAGTATGTGGTGAACTAATATGCGTACAAATCTAATTCAAAACTACATAACAAACCATAACGTATCAATGGGGGCTTCCCAAAATCAACAGAAGGAAAGACCTGCATTCAGCGTGGGGGAAAATCTTTATAACAGAACATTTATAAAACCATTACCACCAACAGCCAAACTCGTTAACGGCAGCATTTTCAATGCTCCTGCCGAAATGGTAAAAGACTGGGCTTATGAAGCAAAATCTTTAAAAGACGGAATCAGCGGAAAAGCTAATGACCATGAATTAGGTAAACTAAACGATGTGGGGATGAAACTCGGCGGGCTTGCTATTGCGGCATATCTGGCTGCTAAAAAATCAACCCCTCTCACCAAAGCAATGGAATTTGTGGGATTTGCATCATTCTTTGCCTCAATGGCTTTATGGCCTAAAATAGCAATTCAGCTGCCTGCAAAATTGATTCACGGAATTAATACAAGACAGGCTTATGAAGATTCTGACGGACGTAAAAAACCGTTCTCTTTAGATACGCAATTCCTGCCGTTTGACCTGTTCTCAGATAAAAAAATAGACAAAATAGGTGATTGGCAGCGCGTACCGAAAGATCTTCCTAACCGTCGTGATTTTATTCAGGAAAAAATGAGAAAAGAGTTTGTTCAAAACAATACTCTCTGGATGATGACAGCTGGTTTTGCAACTCCTGTAATGAGCGGGTTGATATGTAATTTTGCAACACCTTATGTAGAAAAAGCTCTTGCAAAATACGACAACAAAATGAACGAAAAAATGCTTTCAGCATTTCCTCAAAGTGTTGAGGCGGCAACTAACAATTCTATCAACCAGAGAATTGAAACATTTATTCAGTTTAACAAAGACAAACCGTTAAATGAAAATGTTGTTAAAGAATTAACAGAGATTTTCACAAGTGAAGCTAATCCTGTACTTGCAGACGGTATTGCTGAGGACTTGAAACTTTTGATGAAAAATGACAAATTCATTGTCGATAATTCTATTACTGAATATATAAACAAAAATATTATCCTTACACTTTCACAGTACATTGATGAAGAGCTTATTAAAAAGATTTCTCCGACAGCTGCACAAATTTCTGAGATTTTTGAAGAAGGCAACTACTTAAATAAAACATATTCTCCCAAAGAACAGCGTGCACTGGTTACAAAAATTCGTGAAGCTTTAGTTAAAAACGTAAATGAATTTAATAAGATAGAAGGTAATCCTAAATTAGACGCTGATTTTATAGAAGATTTAGTATCAAACGTTGATCTTGAAGCAGATCCTATCAAAAAAGGCTTGCAGCGCGTACCTGCAAGAACATTTGATGTAAATATGCAAAAGACAATGAAATCAATTGCAAAAGAGATTACCAACTTCAATGCAAAAGTTGCTGTATTACACAAATATGCTTACAAAAAAGTAGCACACGCAGCGGATTCAACACTTGCGTTTGAATACAACAAAATAGCAAACAAACTTGTAGATATTCTTGGAATACCGCATGAAGACCTTGACAATGCGCGTTATGACAGAGAATTAATGAATAAACTACTCCGCAGCAATTTTGAGCGAATTGCATCCAACAAAGATGAATACCAGCGTGTTATGACAGAATTGGTAGATGCTGTAGCGGGTTTGGATACAAATATCAAGCAAAGTGATATAGAAAGCTACAAAGAGCATCTCGCAACTTCATTCAACGAATCTGCTGATAATTTTAGAGATTTAGGAATGAAGAAAACAGTTTCCCGCCTGATAGGTCTGAATCCTCAAAGTGGAAAAGGATCTTATAAAAAGGTTATGGAAGATTTTGTAACGGATCGTATAAGTGGTGTTAAATACGCAATGTACCGATTAATTTCTACACTGGATTTATACAGACGTATTGCAACGCTTGAAAATACATCTGTATTATACAATCCAGATGTACCGCGGGAATACAAAGAAGCTTATATTGAAATGGTTAAGCGTGAATCTGTTCAGGCGCATTCAGCTGATTATGCTGTCAAGTTCTATGACCCGAAAAATCCGCATCCGGATTATAATGACTTGAGCAACATTGAACTTGATAAAGACGGCAATCCTGTTTATAAATACTATGATAAGGCAAAAGGCAGAAAGGTCGATATCCCGCAAAGTTATAGAATATTTCAGGATGAAATGAGTTTGATGCATGGCGATAAAATGCATAAAGAAACAGAAGCTATTCTTAACCCTAAAAACTTATTGGAAACACTTAAGGAATATCGTAAGAACGCTATAGAAATACTTGGCGGTGAATTTTACTTTATCAAACCTGAACATATTGCAACTATCGGAACAGATAGCACTTCTGAACAAAGATTTTTATTATCTGGTATTGCTTTGGATGAGTGGTTTACAAAAATCAGCAAGCAGACTCATAATACAAACAAATGGCTGAAAATGTTCGGCGGTTTCGGTGCAGGTTTACTCGGAGTGACAGTGCTTGCACAGTTCTTCTTTGGGCGTGTAAAACTTCCTGAATACAACAGCAATTATAACAATAATAAGGGGCAGAAAAATGCTTAATTCCACAAACTTATTATCTCAAAAATTAACAGCAATGAACGTAACAATGCCGCAGGCGCAGCAACCGGCGAAAGAGCATGCGCCCAAGAATACTGCTGCTCCTAATCCTGCAATGCACAGTAACTTGTTATCAGCTTATTTGAATACGCTTGCCATGATTAATACCGCTGCTGTAAGACAGGCGGCGAAACCTGCCCCTACTCCTTACAAAAACGACTTGCGCTCTCTGATGCAAAATAATCAGGCAAGAATTTTGGCTATAATTCCGAGAATTTTTAACGCAAAAGACTTAAACGGCGATGACAGAATTAGCGGACAAGAAGAACGTGGAACATTCTTAAACGCAATAGACCGGCTTGATGAAATAAAAGCACAAGGCTATAATACACTGCATGTACTGCCTGTTCACCCGCCCGGAAAAAAGAATGCTATGGGAACAGCAGGATCTATATATTCACCGAAAGACATGTTGGAAATAGATCCGGCACTAGCAGACCCGCGCGATCCGCGTCCGGCTAAAGAACAATTTAAAAACTTCATAGATGAATGCCATAAACGCGGTATCCGTGTAATGTTAGACCTTCCAAGCTGCGCATCAGTTGATATGTTTGAAGAAAGACCTGAATGGATGGCCATAGAGCGCAACGGGCTTGCAAAGACTCCACAGGGGTGGAATGATATCAGAATGTTCCAGCCTTGGGAAGATGAAGGTAAAAGAACGCTTAACCCTAAATTATTAGATTTACACAAAAAATATATTGATATGTGTATTGATTTAGGAATAGACGGCATCAGAGCAGATGTAGCAAGAGCGAAACCTGTTGAATTTTGGGATGTAATTATTCCGTATTCACACCAGCGCGATCCTCAATTCGGCTGGCTTGCAGAAACCTATACTCATGAAGATGCATCACCTCAAGCTAACATGCCTGCTGACAGACCGGAAGATTCACTTCGTGCTGGATTTGACATGTACTACGGACAATATCATATTTTCCACGAATGGGCAACAGCTAGTCAGTTAATGGATTATGTAAAGCAAAATCTTGAAATGTCATACCGCTTGCCAAAAGGTAAATCCCTAATCGGATCTTTTGCAACCCACGATGATATTTCACCAATGTTCCACGGCGGCGCTGATTACTGCAAAATGACAAGTGTGTTACAGGCAACCCTGCCGATGATGAATCCATACATTGTTGACGGTTTCCAATCAGGTGATTATTATTTAAGAAAATACGCTGACCAGCATTCTGATGAAACAGTAACCGACAGCCATGAAATGACTTTACACCACGGTAAACTTGATTTGTTTAACAATTCAAGAAAACCAGGCGGGGACGATCCTTCAATAGGTGAATTTAACACTGCCTGCTTTAAAGTTAAAGAAAAATATGCTGATGTAATTAATCGCGGCTCATTTATAGAACTTGATAAAATAGGCGATACTAATGACCAGATTATAACATACGCTCGTCACTACAAAGGTAAAACCCTTCTTGTTGTCGCAAACAAAAATATCAACAGATCTGTGGCTTGCAGAATTAAAATCCCGACCCTCAAAGGAACTCAGGATTTAGATAATCTAGTTCCTTCTTACGGTAAGGAAAGTATTATTCAGGCTGTTGATAATGAATTGCGCGTTGATTTAGGACCAGCAAGAGCGCATGTATTTGAAATAGATACCCCGAATATTGAAAATTATACTAACAAAATTTATAAACAGAATATTTAATAAACCAAATATATCTGGCACACATTAAATAAACAAACGGTGTAATTGCAAAATTTGCAATTACATTTGTTTTTAAAATAAGTGCGGCTCCGAAATTTCGGAGCCGCCCACTTAACTTATTTAACAACAATATTAACGAGTTTTTTCGGAACCACAATTGTTTTGACAATTGATTTTCCTTCAGTCAACTCTTTAATTCGCGGACTTGAGAGCGCAATTTGTTTAAGTTCTTCCTGACTTAAAGCTTCATCAACATCAATTTTGTCTTTAACTTTACCGTTAATTTGAACGATCAGAGTTATAGAACTTGCTTTAGCCAGATTTTCATCCCATTCGAGCCATTTTTCCTCGTGAATGGAATTTTTTCCGCCAAGTTCATGCCATGCTTCTTCTGTCAGATGAACTGCAACCGGCGACATGAGTTTTAGTAATGCGACTATCGCAAAACTCAAGACCTGTTTATCTTCATCATCAAGTGATTTTTTAGCAGAACGCCAATCATAAATTGCATTAGTAAGTTCACGATATTTTGAGATTACAGTGTTGAATTGGAAATCGTTGGAAATGTCATTTGTAATGCCTTTTATTGCCATATGGACATTTCTTACTAAATCGTCATTGTCTTTTTTAAGCGGAAATTCCAATTTGTAATCCAGTGTAACATCGTCAGCGTTAGCCGCAACAAGGCGCCAAACTCTGTTAAGGAATTTGTAACAGCCCTCAACACCAGCATCAGACCAGTCGAAATCACGTGCTGGCGGAGAATCAGAGAGGATAAACAATCTTGCGGTATCAGCCCCGTAGTTTTCAAATATTTCATCAGGGTCAACCGTATTGCCTTTAGATTTTGACATTTTAGAGCCGTCTTTTAATACCATACCTTGAGTTAAGAGATTTTTGAACGGTTCATCAAAATCAAGCAAACCTAAATCACGCAATGCTTTTGTGAAAAATCTTGAGTATAATAAGTGAAGAATTGCGTGTTCAATACCGCCAACATATTGATCAACCGGCAGCCATTTGTTGACAAGATCTCTATCGAAAGGTTTTTCGGAATTTTTAGCGTCCGCATAACGCAGATAATACCAGCTTGAACAGATGAATGTATCCATAGTATCGGTTTCGCGTCTTGCTTTGCCACCACAAACCGGACAGGTTGTATCAAGGAAGGTTTTAGAAGTCAGAATAGGAGATTTGCCTACTACGCTAAAATCAACATCTTTTGGCAGCAGAACAGGTAATTGATCTTCCTGAACAGGTTGGATACCGCATTTTTCGCAATATACAACAGGGATTGGAGCCCCCCAGTATCTTTGGCGGGAAATAAGCCAGTCGCGAAGTCTGTATTGGGTTTTAAATTCGCCAAATCCTTCTTTAACTGCTTTTTCTGTTATTGCTTTTTTAGCCTCTTCATTTTTCATTCCATTAAATTCACCGGAATTCACCATAATTCCCGGTTCAGTATAAGCTGCATCTTTGCAGTCAGACGGATTTTGCGGATCCTGAATAACGACTTTCATAGGAAGATTGTATTTTTTAGCAAAATCAAAGTCGCGGGTATCGTGCGTCGGAACAGCCATAACAGCCCCCGTACCGTATTCTACGAGAGCATAATCCGCAGTCCAGAGCGGAAATTTTTCGCCAGTGAACGGATTTATCGCATGCGTACCTAAAGGAACACCGGTTTTTGTACGTTCAGTTGACAACCTTTCAATTTCAGTCATCTTGCGTGCGTTAGAACGGTAAGCTTCAACAGCCTCTTTGTTTTCAGGAGTGGTTAAAGCCTCAATATCTTTGTATTCCGGAGCAACAACAAGATAAGTGATACCGTAAGCCGTATCAGGTCTGGTTGTGTAAACAGGTATTTCCATTTCTTTACCGGAAGGTGCGTCTGCAACTTTGAATCTTAAAATTGCCCCCTGAGATTTGCCAATCCAGTTGGCTTGCATTGTTTTTACATTGTCACCCCAGCCGGTTAATTTATCTAAATCTTCCAGCAGGACTTCGGCATAATCTGTTATTTTTAAGAACCACTGAGAAAGGTATTTTTTCTCTACAACATTGTCGCATCTCCAGCATTTGCCGTCGATAACCTGCTCGTTAGCAAGCACTGTTGCACATTTGTCACACCAGTTAACAGCGGCTTCTTTTTTGTAAGCCAGTCCTTTTTTGTATAGTTGAAGAAAAAGCCATTGAGTCCATCTGTAATAATCCGGTTTGCAGGTTGTTACTTCTCTGTCCCAGTCATAAGAAAGCCCCAGCATTTTAAGCTGCTTAGTCATATACACAATGTTTTCATCTGTCCATTTTGCAGGATCAGCCCCGTGCTTCATCGCGGCATTTTCAGCCGGAAGTCCGAAACTATCCCAGCCCATAGGATGAAGAACATTGTAACCTTGAGCTTTTTTAAAACGTGCGATTACATCAGTAATGGTGTAATTGCGGACATGTCCCATGTGAAGCTTACCTGACGGATACGGAAACATAGAAAGCGCATAATATTTAGGTTTATCGCTGTCATCACGCGTTTTGAACACACCATCTTGTTCCCATTTTTTCTGCCACTTTTTTTCAATTTCCTGTGGAAAATATGCTTGTTTCATCTTTTTCTCCCTCTGTACTGTGCTTGAATAATAACATAAATAAGAAAAATGAGCAATGAGATGAAATATCTGCTTACAAAGGGGACTTGAAATTTTTGGGGCGATAGTGTATAATGGAAATATGAAAAACAAATTACCGAGGAAGTATAGAATAATCAGTAGGGTGCGTCGTTTGGACGCACCGGAAAATCTTGTTTTTCCGCGTTATGTCGACCGGCATTATGATGATGCCGGCATGGGGAAAATGGCTGAAACCC
>CALUQJ010000019.1 GCA_944322865.1 Candidatus Gastranaerophilales bacterium | reverse complement strand
ACACCACGTTCTACACGGCCTGTAGCAACAGTACCACGACCTGTGATAGAGAATACGTCTTCAACAGGCATCAAGAACGGTTTGTCTAAGTCACGTTCAGGAGTTGGGAAGTAAGTGTCGATAGCATCCATCAATTCCCAGATTTTATCAACCCATTTATCTTCACCGCGTTTAATAGCAGGGTTAGCCTGAGCAGCTTCAAGAGCTTTCAAAGCTGAACCATGGATGAACGGAATGTTGTCACCGTCGAATTCATAAGAAGAAAGAAGTTCTCTAACTTCCATTTCAACGAGTTCTAACAATTCAGGGTCATCAACCATATCACATTTATTTAAGAATACAACAAGGTTAGGAACACCAACCTGTCTAGCCAACAGAATGTGTTCACGAGTCTGAGGCATAGCACCGTCTGTAGCAGCAACAACGAGGATTGCACCATCCATCTGAGCAGCACCTGTAATCATGTTTTTAACATAGTCAGCGTGCCCCGGGCAGTCAACGTGTGCATAGTGTCTTGCTTCAGTTTCATATTCTACGTGAGCAGTAGAGATGGTTATACCTCTTGCTCTTTCTTCAGGAGCTGCGTCGATTTCATCAAATTTTTTCAATGCAGCTTGACCGGCAGCAGCCAATACAGCTGTGATTGCTGCTGTCAATGTTGTTTTACCGTGGTCAACGTGGCCAATTGTACCGACGTTAACGTGTGGTTTCGTACGTTCATACTTTTCACGTGCCATGAGATTAATCTCCTTTTTTTTCTACTTATAACTATAATACGAATTTGGTATTTTAAGCCATATTGCTATTATTATATGCTCAATTTTTTTTGTCAACATGACATGATAAAAAACACCAATTAGCAATCTTTAAAATAAAGGAAGGTTTTAAACCTTCCTTTATTTTTCTTTATTTTTCTTTATTCTTCGATATCTTCTGAGGTTTCATCGACCGGTTCTTCTTGAGGAAAATCTTCTTCGTCAAGTGCCTGCTGGTTCATTTCTTCTTCAATCTCTTGTTGAAGTTCATCAGGCTGGCTGTCGTCTTCGTAATCTTCTTGAGCCGGTTCTTCTTCCTCATAGTTTTTTATGCGTTGTGCTTCTGCTTTTTCCATTTGGGAAACGCTCTTAATATCTATTTTCCACCCGGTCAATTTATGAGCAAGTCTTACATTCTGACCGTCACGACCGATAGCAAGTGACAATTGATCATCTGGTACTACAACCATTGCTTCATGGGCATATTCATCATCTGCCAGAATGTCTACTGATACAACTCTGGATGGTGAAAGTGCGTTAACAATATATTCTACAGGATCTTCAGAATATCTTACGATATCGATTTTTTCATTCTTCAATTCTGAGACGATTGTCTGGATTCTTGCTCCGCGAGGTCCGATACAAGCTCCTACGCTATCAACTTCAGGATCGTTTGACCAAACTGCTATTTTTGTTCTGTAGCCTGCCTCACGGGATATTGATTTAATTTCTACAATACCGTCTTCTATTTCTGGTACTTCAAGTTCAAACAATTCTTTAACAATTTCGGCATGTGCGTGAGAAACGATTACCTGAGGCAATCTGGTTGTTTCTTTTACATTGAGCACAAAAACTCTTATTCTGTTGCCTGGTTTATAATATTCACCAGGTATTTGTTCCTTATAAGGCATTATTGCATCGCATTTCCCGATATTAACTATAACGTTTCTATTTTCAACGCGTTGGATAATACCTGTTGTAAGAGTTCCTTTTTTATCCAAAAATTCCTGCATTACAAGGTTCTTTTCTGCTTCTCTTATTCTCTGGATAATAACCTGTTTTGCTGCCTGGGCTGCGATACGACCGAACTGTTCAGGAGTTACCTCTATCTTAATTTCATCGCCTACCTCTACATCTTCAACAATTTCTTTAGCTTCTGCAAGAGAGATTTGTTCTTCTTCGTCTTCGACTGAATCTACAACCAATTTTGTTTTAAATACGCCTATTTCGCCGGATTGTTCATCAAGTATTGCTTCGATATTATCGGCTTCTTTTATCCGCATATTTTTTTTGTACGCTGTTACCATTGCGTCACACAATGAGTTTACCAATACCTCTTTTGGTATACCCTTTTCTCTTTCCAGTTCTTCACATGCTTCAAATAATGCTGTTCCAATTTTGATCATTTCTTTTGCCTTTCTTATTTTTGTAGTACGTAGTTTTTCTTTTGTTTTGAAGGGAATAAGGAAATAGGGGAATAAGGGAATAAGTTCGTTACATTAAGTTATTCCCTTACTCTTTTCCTTATTTTGAAAATAACTTTTTAATCCTATCAGTAATGCTTGCACATACCTGAGTTGTTCTAATAATTGTTCATAAATTTCATTTGTCACAAAATTCAATTCTTTTGCTATTAATAATTGTGTGTCAACCTCGGCTAAAGACCCCAAAGCAATATCTACAAACCTTGAAGTTTCTTTATCAGAATTTCTGGCATTCCCCTCTGCTATATTTGAAGGTATCGATACCACAGCACGTCGCAGTTGCATAACCAGACCAAACTGCTCACTTGAAGGAAATTTTGCAGTAACTTCATATATGTTTTTTACCAATTCTATCGATTTTTTATAAACTTCTAAATCTTTATGATACATTTTCTTTTTTCCTATATAAGAACAAATAATTTAAACTTTTGACCGGAATAACTTTTGTAATGAACTTATTCCCTTATTCCCCTATTTCCTTATTCCCTTCAATCCATATACAACTTAGCGGACTGAATATTATTGCGCGGAATTAGGAGTTCCTGACCATCGTCAAACCTAAATAGCTTTAAGCCTTCGTTTGTATTATAATCAAGTATTTCGCCTTTGAAGATCTTCTCATCCTCGCCTTCTAATGGTTGTTTTAACTTTACACTTATCCGTCTGCCTTTGAAGATAAGAAATTCCTTGTCTGATTTGAATTTCCGCTCCAGACCCGGAGAAGAAACTTCAAGATAGTATTTCACAGGTATAAGTTCGTCCAAAAAATCGCTCAAACTGCGCGTTACACGTTCACAATCATCCAGCGTAACATCTTTTTCTTTGGAATACAGGTAAATTCTCAAAAACCAGCGGTGGTTTTCCTTTACAAACTCAATCTCCACAGGAATAAATCCGTAACGCATTGCCGTGTTCTCTATTAACGGCGTAACTTTTTCTAATACTTCATGCCTGTTTATTTCCTGCTTCATAGTAACCTCCTGCCTTAGTGAAAAAAGAACGGGACTGCCCGTTCTTTTTGTCTAAGACACTACTGTCTATATCGTTATTATACAATAACTCAAAGTAAAAGTAAAGTTTATGTAAATTATTTGTTAAGTTTTATCTTTTATGATTGCTGGCTCTTCATTTTCTCCATATCAAGATTGCCTTTTTCATCTACAGGCAGCGTACCGTCTTTTACCATCTGTTTGACAACTCCGGCTGCAACATCACCGCCCGCTGAAATATACATTGACGCATTACCCATATTCTTGACTTCATATTTCTTGCCTTTACTGTTTTCAAACGAAGTCGTTCCTGCATCCTGCAATGATGATAACGCTGTTTTCATTTCACCCTTCAGTCCTGAAATTTCTTTTTCTATTTCAGCCTTTTGACTGAGCGCTTTTTCATCAGTGCCTTTAATACCTTGCCATTTCTTGTTCAACTTGTCAATTTCTTTCATATTCTTGCCAAGCTGTTCATCCTGCTCTTTTGCAAGATCATATTTCTTGTCTTTAATCTCGCCTTCAAATTCTTTCAAATCTTTTATTGCAGATTGTTGAGCTTTAAGATCAGTCAGAAGCTGTGCACAATCTTTATTCAACTGGTCAACAGCATCTTCTGCTTTGTCAACCTGTTCTTTTTGTTTTTCAAGTTTTTCTATCTTAGCTTTACAATCCGCAATCTGCTGGTCAAGATCTGCCGGAGCACCTTCTTTACCTTGTTGTGCTTCTAAACGTTGTAATTGACCGTTAAGTGATTCTATACCTTGATCAATTGCACCGCGTCTTTCTGAAATCTTAGCTTTTGCCTCAGTTAAATCTTTCTGCTGGAAGTTTTCTACTTCTCCCATATCTTTTTCAACAGAATTAGCACTAGCATCAAGATCATCCGGATTTAAGGTTTCTAACTTCAAGGCATTAGTATCCAATGTAACTCCTGCAAGTTTAAGTCCGTCCTGAACTCCGTCTTGCTGTAATGCCTCTGCTGCCTTAGATGAAATATCTATCTTCTGATAATCAGATGCCATGCTTGCCTTCTTAGCATCTGCTTGACTTTCTAGTGATGAAATCTCACTGAATGAAGATGCACTGTCAAGCGCACCACTCAATGCACCGGTTGATGTAGGTAATTTCTGGAAAAGATCTTTCATCTTATCTTTTGCCTTGTCTATAACACCTGCATCATCAAGTTTATTATATAATTCAATACCACCGGCAACAAGTGTTGCAATACCAGCAGCTTTATCCATTGCGCTGGTTTTGTTGGTATGAGTACACTCATTACCGCCTGTATTGATAGTAATAGAGCTTGTAGCAGCTCCTGTGCCGTTTCCTGCACGTAAAGCTGAAAAATCTGGTTTTAATAAACCATACTTTCCATGACGTGACTCTATACCAGTTGCGGATACAAAAGTAGTAGCACGCTGAGCGCCTGACAAGTTTTTCTTGGCAGTATCATACAATTCCTTTGTGTTGCGATTGTTGATTACATTACCTTTCGCATCAAGGGTGACTTTGTATTTAGTTGTACAAGATGCTAATCCTGGTACAGTCATACTCGCTCTCTTTTCTTTTACTTCTTACATATATAAACAGTTTTAAAATCAAACAATTTCATAAAATCCCTCAATCGTTACAAAAGTTTACATCCTCTAAACACATGCCGGTTATGCATTTCGACCTTATTTTTATTATACCCATATTTTTATAAAATAAATCGAAATCTTAACATAAATACGCGCTTTGTTAAGAATTACGCACACAAAAAACAGGCGATACAAATGTATCGCCTGTTTAAAAATATATTTTTAAAATTTATTTCTTAAAATAATCACAAATCAGCGTCTTTTTACGCGGAAAAAGATATCTTACTTTATCTGCCAGTTTATTTTTATTCATATCATCGAGTTCTTTTTTCAGGATAGCTTTTTGTAAAACGACTTTGTTGTACAAATCAGAGCACACTGAACTTTTATCTACATGCTCTCTCAATTTCGCCAGTTGTATTTCTTTTTCTCTAATAGAATTTATAAGTTCTTTTTTCACTGTAAACCTCTTTTGAACATGAATAGAATAATATTATTCAGTCAATTTTAAATCAACTTTTTAGCTGATTTTGAAATTATACAGGCTGTAACTCGTATTCATAGCCTATTTGCAAGGCTTTGAGGTTTAACGGTAAAAGATTTTTTCTATGCGGCGGGATTACTGTATCCAACGCATGACTTAGAGAGTCTACAGAAACTAATTTACTTGCTTTAGCTAATAGTCCTAGTGCAAGAATATTAGTCATTTTTATATTACCTAAATTTTCAGCCAGTTTTGTAATAGGGGCAAAAAGATAATTGATATCGCTGCGGGTTTTAATTTCTTTAGCGAGTGATGAATTTACAATCATCAAACCGCCTTTTTTTATTTTTGAAACAAATTTGTTAAAAGATGCCTGATTTAAAGCGATTACAAAATCAGCTTCTTTTTTGTTTACTGCACTTACAGGCTCATCATTCATAACAATTTCACAGTTAACGGTACCGCCGCGCATTTCAGCACCATAACAAGGGTACCAGGTAACATTTTTTCCGGCATGCATAAATGCATTAGCCAGCACTTCTCCTGCCAATAATACGCCCTGACCGCCAAATCCAGCTATAATAAAATTCTTTTCACTCATCACACTCAATTCCTTTAAATCTATTCCTGTACTGTTACATCTTTATAAACACCCGGTTTAAACACAGGCATCATTTCGTTACGAACTCTTTCATGTGCCTGTTCAGGTGTCATTTTCCAGTTTGTCGGACAGGTAGAAAGTATTTCTACAAATCCTAGTCCAAGCCCTTGTATCTGGACTTCAAAAGCTTTTTTGATAGCTTGTTTAGCCTTTCTGATATTAGCAATAGAATCCAGAGAAACTCTTGCACTGTAAGCACAACCGTCGCAAAGCGCAACATGTTCTGCTATTTTTATCGGATAACCGTAATATTCAACATTTCTTCCGGTAGGGGAAGTTGTTGTCACTTGTCCTAAAAGAGTTGTAGGTCCGAGTTGTCCGCCGGTCATGCCGTAAGTCGTATTATTTATACATATTGCACTCAGGTTTTCTCCACGGAGTGCTGCATGTAAACTTTCAGCCAACCCTATTGATGCAAAATCGCCATCCCCTTGATATGTAAAAACAAATTTATCAGGTCTTGCACGTTTTACCCCTGTTGCTTCAGCCAGCGCGCGTCCGTGCGGGGCTTCTATTGCGTCAATATCAAGAAAATCATACAGTGTTACTGAACACCCTATAGATGTTGCGGTTATTGCTTTTTCTTTTAACCCCAGTTCATCCAATACTTCTGCCACAAGCCTTATTGCAACACCGTGGTCACAACCCGGACAAAAAGTATATCTCATATCTTCTTTGAATGATTTTGGTATATCAAAAACTTGTGTTGCCATTATTAATCCCTTTTTAGTTTAATTCTTTTTCTATTGCTTCAACTATATCGTCGACATTCGGCCATGCCCCGACCGGCTTGCCGTAGAAACTTACAGGAACTTTCCCGTTTACCGCAAGTTTTACATCTCTGAGCATTTGTCCCATATTAACCTCTGTCACAAGAATTTTCTTTGTCATGCCTGCAATTTCGGCTAATCTTCTGTTCGGGAACGGGAAGAGAGTTATCGGTCTGAAAAATCCTACTTTCAAACCTTTAGCGCGGCATGCTTTAATTGCGGATTTTACGTTACGCGCAAGACTGCCAAAACATGTTACAACAATATCTGCATCCTCAACGTCAAATTCTTCATACATAACTTCGTTTTCTTCAAGAAGTTTGTATTTGTTAAAAAGATTTTTGACGTGTTCACACTGCGGACCTTCCAATGGGGCATAAGAACGAATTTTACGTGCCGGACGACCTTTTGCACCTGTCAAAGCCCAATCTGAATGATCTATTGCCGGATAAGGGTAATCCGTAAATTCAACAGGTTCCATCATTTGTCCCAAAAGCCCGTCAGCCAGTAAAACTGCCGGATTTCTGTATTTATGGGCAAGATAGAATGTTTTATAGGTCAAATCAATACATTCTTGAACAGTAGACGGAGAAAGTACTATTAATTTGTAATCACCGTTTCCGCCGCCAACGGTTGCTTGATTGTAATCCCCTTGTGAAGGGTAGATATTGCCTAATCCCGGACCTGCTCTCATAACGCTTACCAGCACAACCGGAAGTTCGTCTGATGTTGCGTAAGATAAAGCTTCCTGCATCAACGCCACTGCACAGGATGAAGATGAAGTCATGGCTTTGGCGCCGGTTGAGCAGGCTCCTACAACCATATTTATTGCTGCGAGTTCACTTTCTGCTGATACATAGGCTCTGTGCAGTTCCTGCATTTTACCGCTCATATATTCGCCTATTTCACTTTGCGGTGTAATCGGATATCCGAAATAACATTCGCATCCTGCTTTTATTGCGGCTTGCGCTATTGCATAATTCCCTTTTATCAAAACTTTTTTATTATTTTTTACCAAACATTCTGTCATAATTTATCCTTTATAAACTCCTGTTATTGCCATATCCGGACAACGCATTGCGCACATCGCACAAGCCAGACACTGATGTTCCGGATCATCAAATTCTACAATGTGGTTTCCCAGATTGTTAGTTTCTTTGCTTACCTTTAAAAGCTTTTTAGGGCACTCGTTAATACATAAATAACAAGCCTTACACTTTTCTTTATCAATGGTAATATAGTTCATTTTCCCTCACCCAATCTATTCATGTCTAATACCCATAATACCACCAAAAAGAAATTTAAACATTATTTCTTTACAATTGTAATAAAATTCGTTAACATTTTTGCGTTATTTTGTGTTATTCTGATAATATATAATAAGTATCATGGGGAGATTATACTTAATATATTAAAGGAAAGAGAAGAGAAATGGCACAAACAATTGAAGAAATTGCGGAAATACTAAGAACTTTAAAGTTAGATAGTGATATAAGTACAGAAGAAATTCAAAAATCACTTTCTGCATTGAACGGTAAACTTGAACTTATTGCGGATGATGTTGAAGCCGGCAAAGCTGTAAGGGATTCTCTTACTGAATTGAAAAATATACTTAATTCCAATACCGAAAAGTATGAGCAGTTTGAACAGGCATTCAGATATATAAGTTCCGCACAGGATGCAAGTGCCAAAACAACCGATATTGATGCACTTATCAAAAAAGTTGATGATAACTTGGCGGCTTTACAAAACTCTTTCTTTGAAAAAAGTAGTGAAAATCTCCAAAATATTACAAATTCTATCGGAAATGTAAATTCTTCTCTTGAAAAAGTTAATGATGAATTATCCGAAAGAATCTCCCTTAATTTTGATACAACACGTGATCTGATAGAAAACATTAATCAGGAAATTTCAAGACAGCATGCCGTTATGCAGAATGAACGCCAGAATGCTGATGAAAAGCAGGCACAAGGATTTGACAGTCTTGCAGGCGATATCCGTGCTCTTGGCGAAAATCTTGTTTTGCAGTCGGGCAATTATAGAGAATTGATGGAATTAAAAACTTCTGATATTAAAGATTACATCAATTCAAGCGGAGCAGCACTTGCTTCTGCTCAAGTTGCTTCAGAAAACAAACTTTCCGAAAAGCTTGCGGCTATTGAAAGCCTTAATCATGGTTTTGAGGCAAATATCATTGATGTTAATAACAGCCTCCAATCAATTATTCAGAATATAATGTCAATGGATCCGACCGTTCAAAATGACATTATTAAAAAAGAACTGGAAACAATTTATCTGGCAACAAACGGGATTTTATCTTCATTGCAAATTTTCGACCAGAAAAACGACGAACTTGCAAAAGCTGTTGCGCAGTTAATGACCCGCGAAAATTTTGATGCGGCACAGCAGCGGATAGAAGATATTGTAGACAGAGTAAACGATATTGACGCACACATAAGCGAAATAGGGCTTTCGCTCGATTTTGATACTGTTTCGAACAAACTCGACGGGCTTGCATATGTGATTGATAATCTTAAAAATATGCTGCAAGATATAGGTGAGGATGATAGAATTACCACCCGCCTTGACGATTTGGACAGAAAGTTTTCCGCAATTATTACAGAAGATGATTTTAATGCTTTCCGCGGTGATTTGACTGATTTTATTCAGAAAATCGTTGATAATTCAAACTTCTTAAACAATGACCTTGTAGAAAACAAAGAAAAAATCGAACAAATTCTGAAATCACTGCAATCGCTTGATTTTATGGACAAACTCAACGATATAGCCGCAAATGTCGATTCTATAAGTACATCAAATGTAAATGCTATAACCTCTTCAATGGGTGAATTGTCAGAAAAATTAGATAATATCTCAGATGATTTTACTAAAAAAGCAGGGGAAAACGTTGATACACTGACTTCTGCAATAAGTGTTGTCAGCACAAAACTTGATTTTGTAAACAATTATTTATCACAGGATATTCCGTCAAATCTCGGCGAAATAAAAGAGATGAATGAAAGTATCAGGGATTTTATCACCGGAATAAGTGAAGCTTACCAATCAGAAGGTGCGGCTCTTGAGGACAGATTATCAGCTAAATTATTTGAAATACAAAAAAGCTTTATGGAAAATCTTGATGGTTACCAACAGAAACTATCGGATTTAAAACAGGAAAGCCAGCATTTCAATCAGGAATTTGTCGAAATTCTTGACAACAGAACAGGAGAGCTTACAACTGCGTTAGAGCCTGTGAAATCTTCGCTTGAAGAAATAATCAACTATGATTTTTCTTCAAACCTCAATGGTCTAAAAGAACAAATAGACCAGATTTATGCTAATGTAAACACCCAGATGCAGATGACACTCGGTCAAAATCAGGTGCTCACAGACAGTCTGGAAAAAATTTATAACGATGCAGTTGATAAAATTAATGATGTAAATAGTGCTATTTCCTCTCAGGTACAAAACAATCTTGAAGTTCTTAAATCAGCAGTGGAAGAAATTAACAACGGGGTTAAAGACTCTTTTGACAACAATAACCAGTTGATGACAGAATGGAAAAGTCTTTTAGTCTTGATTGATGGAAAAATAAACGATTTATCCGCAAACTGCACTAATTTGCTTTCAGGAGTTGCCGTTGATGTAACAAATGCGGTAAATTCCAAAATAGAAACTTTATTGGAAGATTTAAAGGGCTATATCGGTGTTCCTGCAAGCGCAAATGATCTTGTCTGGACAGTTGACAATTTAAAAACAGAACTGGCAAGCAAATTTACCGAACTCGCAGAAAAACAATCTTCAAAAGAAGATGACGGCTCTGTAAGAGATGAAATTCTCCTTATATTAAACCAGTTAGGTGTTAAGGTTGAAGAACTCGGAATACGTTATTCCAACGAAGAATTTAACGAAATTCTCGGCAGCAGCAGAATGCAGTTGATGGCAGGGTTAAAGGATTTGAAAAACATCATTCTTATTGCAATGAAGGAAGTCGCAAAATCCTCAGCCGCCTCAATGGATGAAATGCATGAAAAAATCGACACTCTGCTGCAAAAAGAAGCAGATACTGAGTTACGGGAAAAAATTGATAATATTGATAACAAAGCATCAGAAATTATTGATAAACTTGATAACGTTTCAAATAACAGCGGTTCTGATATAGAAACAACGCAGGTGTTAATTTCTCTGAACAGCAAACTTGATACATTCGGGGAAAATACTGACAAAAACACACAGGCACTGGGTGCAATTTATGAAAAAGTTGATGCATTAGGCTCAACTGATGATCAGATTGCTAATTCCCTGATGAATATAGCAGAGAAATTCAGCGGTCTGCGCCAGAACACAGATCAGCTTACAAATGATTTTGCAGGCGTAAACGAAACCGTTGAGGCGATGAATATCCGTTCTGATAAAATAGCCTCATCAATTGACGAAATATCAGAAAGAACATCTGCTATCGCGCAAAATCTTGACCAAAAATCCGAACAAATTATAGAATCCGTTAACATTGTTTCTGATAAACTTGATGCTTTTGCTTCAGTTGACGACAAGATAACGCAGAGTCTTGATATTATCTCTGATAAGATAGACAACAACGAAACCAATGAACAAATCACTCAAGGCATGCAATATCTTAATGAGAAAATGGATTCTATCAATGAAAATGATGAAAGAATTTCCAGAACTATTGATGTTGTGCTGGATAAAATAGAAACATTTTCTGTATCAGATGACGGCATCTCTCAATCATTAGATACCATTTCAGACAAAATAGATACTATAGGAAGTAATTCCGACAAGGTGTCAGAATGTATAGATGAGTTGACGAATAAAATTACTGCTTTTGGCGAAAATGACGAAAGAGTAATGGAAACAATAGATACACTGTCACAAAAAATAGAGGCTGTCGGAGAAGAAAGCGAACGCTCAAAAGACCTTATGAACTCAATCAGCGACAAGATTGAAATGGTTGGCGATGCAAGTGACAAGCTTAATGAAAAAATAGATACTGTATCTGAAAAAATTGATACATTCGCTGTAACGGACGACAGAATTGCACAGGCAATTGATACTCTTGGAGAAAAAACAGAAATAGTTTCTCTGAATGCTGAAAAGAATGGTCAGGCTCTTGACGATATCAGTACAAAAGTCGATAATATTTCAGATAATACCCGCTCTATCGCCGGTGTATTTGAACAGCTTCGAGAAAATGTGTCATCTGTTGGAGAAGTTGTCGCAACCTCTGTAGATTCTGTTTCCTCTAAACTGGTTGACACCTCAAAAATTATTCTGAACGGTATGGATGTACTATCCGCTAATTCCGCTGAAAACAAACAGGAAATACTGGAGGGTATCGGTTCTGTTGCCACAAATATAGAAGAACAAAAATTTGCAATAAAAGATTCCATAAACGAACTGGGTGAAAAACTAGAGGGCAGCAAACAGGAAATCTTTGAAAATATAACAAACAATAACCAGATTGTTGCAGATACTCTCTCTGAGGTCACTAATAAAATATCAGACAACAAACAGGAACTCATTGAAAAAATATCAGTCAATAATCAGATTGTTGTAGATACAATCTCTGAGGTTTCCAATAAACTTCTGGAAAATAAACAAGAAATTTCAGAAAAAATTAAAGAAGAAGGCGGCTATGTTGCAGATAAAGTTACAGAAGTTTCTGACAAACTGACATCCGCAACCAAACTGGTTATGAACAGTGTCAATGAAGTTTCTGACAAAGTCGCAACTTCAAACGAAATCCTATCCCGCAGTATAGATGTTATAACAGACAGAGTCGCCTCAAATGTAGCAAATGTTGATGCTAATATTGAATCTTTAGGCGAAAAACTCGATGCTTTTGCTCAAAATGATGAGCAAATGGCACTGTCAATAAAAGAAATATCAGATAAAGTAGATATCCTCAAAGTTGATTCAACAAAAGAACATATTGCAACTTCTCTTGATACCTTAAATGACAAAGCCGATGCACAGCGGGAATTTAACGGTAAATTAACAGATGCAATAGAAGGTTTGTCAACCAAAATGGACACTTTCTCACTGGTTGATGAACAATTATTGAGAAAATCATCTGAAATATCTGACAAAGCCGACGAAATTCATGCAGTGGCTGACCAGATGACTGGTGTCATGAATAATATTGCTGAAAATGCCGGTAAAATTAATGATGTAAGTGCATCTATCGACAGAATGGCAGGATTTACCAAAAATATTGCAAGTTCGCTCGGCGCAGTTACAGAAACTATAGAAAACAATGACAAAGATGTAAGACAATCACTTGCGGAATTTGGTCAGAAATTTGACGATTTTGCCTTTAATGACGGCGCTATTGTAAAAACAATGGAAGTTCTGTCTGATAAGATTGATGTGTTTAAATTCAATACAAATAATGAACATATTGTATCAAGTCTGGATTCATTACATGAAAAAGTTACTGACTGCCATACAGCTGATATGAAACTTGCTGATACAGCAGAAAATCTATCTTCAAAAGCTGACACCTGTATTGAAACAACTGATGCAATAAAAAATGATCTGGCAGATGTCGCAGAATCTGTCGACGTACTTTCTGCCAAAATAGATACTTTTGCAGAAGCTGATGACAGAATACACGATACATTGACTGATTTAGCGGACAAAATCGATGTTGTTAAACTGGAAACCAATAATGACAATATTATAAACGGTTTGCGTGATGTTAATGAAAAAGTTGATGATTTAACAACAACCGGTGACCAGATAGAAAATACCTTACAGGTTCTTCAAGATAAAGTTGTTGCACTCTCTGAAAAAGATGTGTTCGACGGATTTGATGTTCAAGGAGAAATTAAAAACATTAAATCAATGATTGCTGTTCAAAGACAATACCTTGAAGATACCGAAATTAGCGACAGAACAATCGCTATGGATGACTGTCTGCAAGAACTGCAAAAGAAAATAGATAAAATTGCTGAAAATGTTTCATCTATTGATCTGGAAGAAAACGCAGAAGATATTAAAAACCATGCAAATGAACTTAAAGAATCCTTAATGGCAGCTATCGCAAGCGTGTTTGAACAGATTTCATTCATAGAAGAAACCGAAGAGATTAAAGGTTTTGTAGAAGAAAAAACAGATGAGATTTCAGATCACATCAAAGAAGTACAAAAGCAATTACGCAATATCGCCAGCAATTCCGGCGATGAGAATTATTCATACTCATTGCAGGATGTTGAAACCGATATCGCTAAATTACGTATGATTTTGAACGAAATTTCAGATTCTGCTCCGAACGAGGAATTAAACCAGCTTTCTGATAATGTTTCCAAAATCGAAAATACAGTTAAGGATTTGCAAACAACCCTTACGCAGGAAGAATTTGCAAGATTTAAGGAAGATTTTGACAAAATCAACGAGGACATTGTAAGCATAAGTACAAGAACAAACACACTACTTTTAAATTCCGATAACTCTTACAAATCTTTGAGTGAAGGACTTGATGCATTCAGAGATATGGTTAACAATTTGAATGATAAAGTTAACTATCTTGATAATACAGAAATTCAAAAACGTATAGAAAAGAAAATCTCAGGTATCAACAATGCAATGACAGCCTGTGCAAATTCAAATAAAGTAATCAGAGAAGTTCTGATGTATTTAGGCGAATGGGTTGACAATGCAACAGTTAATATGAATGCGCTTTCCGATAAAGTCCAAGAAATTGATAATGTTAATGATGAAATAGGTAATGTAAAAGATACTATTCAGGAATTAAAAAATTACGTACCAGAAAAAGCTGATTTGTTCAAAACGTTGGAAGATAAGTTTGAAGAACAGCAGGAACGCATTGACCGTTTAGAAATGAAGTTAGAAAAAGTTCTCTCTGCATTAGAAGAAACAGATGATACAAAACTAAATAAAAAGGTTGACAAAATAGAAAAGTTAATCAATAAATTAAATGATAATGTAGAAAAACTGGCTTCTTATGTTGATGAAGAATAATATAATTTCAGAACTAAAAAAAACATTAACCCCGCAAAATGTATTAACGGAACAAGCAGAACGGTATGCCTACGCGCAGGATGCCGCAAATTTGCCGCGTATAAAGGGGCTGCCTGATGCTGTCGTTTTTGTAGAAAACATAGAACAGGTGCAGAGCGTTGTCCGGCTTGCAAATAAATACAAAACCCCGATTATTTGCCGCGGGGCAGGAACAAATGTTGTCGGTGCCTGCTCAACCGATCACGGCGGCATTGTCTTGAATTTTTCTAAAATGAATAAAATTCTTGAAATTTCACCTGAGAATATGACAGCCCGCGTTCAACCCGGAGTTATTGTGGGAGAATTGCAAAAAGAAGTAGAAGAATTAGGCTTATATTACCCGCCGGATCCTTCAAATCTTGCTGTTTCAACAATCGGCGGCAGTATTGCACAATCATCAGGCGGAGCAAGAACTTTTAAATACGGTTCGACAAAAGATTATGTTATTGATCTGCTTGTTGTAACTGCTGACGGCAAACTTTTAAGGACAGGAGCAAGTACAATAAAAAACGCAACCGGTTATAACTTAAATACACTGTTTGTCGGCTCAGAAGGCACTTTAGGAATTGTTGTTGAGGCAACGCTAAAACTTATACCTAAACCAGAAACTGTCAGGGTAATAATGGCATATTTTGATACTGTCAGAGAAGCTGTCGAAACAGTCAACACAATTATTGAACAGAAAATTTATCCATCAACGCTTGATTTTATGGATAAAAATGCTATTCAAACAGTTGAGAGATTTTATCCTGCGGGACTTTTGTGTGATAAAGAAGCGGCACTGATTATTGAAGTAGACGGGGTAGAGCAGGCAGTTGATGTTCAGCAGAAAGTAATTCTTGATATACTGGAAAAATGCGGAGCCTCAAAGATTCAGTATTCTCATAATGAAGAAGAATACCATAAAATTTGGACGGCAAGGCGTTCATCAATGGGCGCATGTGCAAAGTTAAAGCCGAATGTGACAACCGATGATGTTATCGTGCCGCGTAAAAATCTTGAGGCACTTGTGCTTGGGATTAGAAAAATTTGTGCAAAGTATAATCTTGATGTATGTATGGTAGGACATGTCGGTGACGGCAGTGTTCATCCGCAAATCCCTATTGATTATAGTGACAAGGATGAATACAGACGATTTAAACTTGCAAAGAACGAAATATATGAACTTACAGCGCGTCTTGACGGAATTTTGTCAGGCGAACACGGAATAGGATCTGTTAAACGTGAACATATAGCAAAAGTTGTAAATACCGAAGCATTGAATTGTATGCGTACGATTAAAAAAGTCTTTGATCCGAATAATATCCTGAATCCATATAAGATATTTTAGATGTAAAAGATGCTAAGACTATAAATACCCTCTATCTGTATTGACAGCTTTTCATAATTCACAATTCGAAATATTAGGTTGATGTTTTGAATTATTTCATGTATTCTCATGGATAAATCAGTATTTTAGGGAAGGTATCTAATGGAACAGGGATATATTGAAAACGGTTTTATTGTTGATGTAAGCAATGCAAAAAAGACTTCTGAAATAATTTATCAGTTGAGTACAATACTTGACCTTCCTGATGCGCATTGCAAAAAAGTATGTCTTAAATTAGGCGATATCGACCTTTCAACATCTGAGCTTATGAGTATTAAGGCGCTTGTTGAATCAATGAATTCAGAAATAGAATTTGTTACGACCCTTTCAAGAATCACTGTTGAATCAGCAATGGAATTGGGATTAAAAGTTTCAGAACTCGAAAATAAAGTTCCGACACCGGAATTTAATCAGGATGAAGAATCTGCAAATCAAACCAATAAAGAGTTAGAAAAAGCTTTAGACAAAATTTTTGGTGACAGCGGACTTGATGAACAAACATTTCACGCAGAAACAGAAATGAAAAAACTTAAAGCCGAAACAGAAAATGTTTCTGTTGAACCTGTAGAAACTCAGGAATATAAATCTTCTGACGATGTTGCAGCCAGCGAGATTGAAACAGAAAATTCGACAGTGCTTGAAGAAGAACCTGAAATTTCAGAACCTTCATCTGTTTCAACACCTGAGTTTTCCGAACACATACAGCAAAAAGAAATTGTTGAAGAAAATGAAGAAGATTTAAAAGAAGAATTTGCAAAACTTGAGGATTTCAACCAACAACTTGAAAAAGTTAACAAAGAAGTTATGGAAGTTTATGAAGATCCGGCAGACGATTTTGCACAGTTGCAAAAAAGTTTACGTGAAACCGAAAAACTTCCGACATTATATATACAAAGAACCTTGCGTTCTGGACAGAGTATTACTGCTGAGGGGAACATTGTTATAATAGGCGATGTTAATCCGGGCTCTGAAATAAAAGCAAAAGGCGATATTACCGTATGGGGTATCTTAGGAGGTATTGCCCATGCCGGTGCAGACGGTAACAAATATGCAAGAATACGTGCACTAAAAATGCATGCTATCCAATTACGTATAGCTGATGTATTTGCAAGACGACCGGACAGCATAAATATCCCTTACATACAAAAATCAGAAACTTTTGTACCGGAAGAAGCAAGGGTTAAAAACAAACAGATTATTATAAGCAAGTTACATGAAAACTAAGGAGAAATAATGGACGGTCGTGTAATAGTAATTACATCAGGAAAAGGCGGCGTCGGCAAAACTACGACAAATGCCAATATAGGAACAGCGCTTGCAAAAGAGGGCAAAAAAGTTGTTATGATAGACACAGATCTGGGACTGCGTAACCTCGATTTGCTATTAGGGCTGGAAAACAGAATTGTGTATACCATAGTAGACGTTGTAGAAGAACGCTGCAAATTAAAACAGGCTCTTGTCAAAGACAAAAAAAATCCTAACCTTTGTCTTTTGGCTGCTGCTCAAACCCGCGATAAAACTGCGGTTACAGAAGAACAATTGAAAAATATTTGTGAAGAGCTTAAAAAAGATTTTGACTTTATTCTGGTTGACTGTCCGGCAGGTATTGAACAAGGTTTCCAAAACGCTGTTGCAGGTGCTAGCGAAGCTATTGTCGTAACAACTCCTGAAATGTCTGCTGTGCGTGATGCTGACAGGATTATCGGTCTTTTGGAAGCTAAAGAAGAAATTAAATCTTATAAACTGTTAATCAACCGTGTTCGTCCTAATCTTATCAAATCTAACGATATGATGAGTGTGGATGATGTTGTGGAAATTCTTTCCGCTGATTTAATCGGCATAATTCCGGAAGATACAGGTATTATTACATCAACCAACAAAGGGGAACCGATTGTAAATGATGTAAAATCTCCGGCGGGTCAGGCTTACAGAAATGTTGCCAAAAGAATTATGGGCGAAGATATTCCTTTCCTCAATCTGGAAGAAGATACAAGTATAGTTGGTAAAATGAAAAAGTTTTTCTCAGGTTTAATGGGTAAGGAGAAATAGAATGAAAGATATTTTTACTGATATATATAATAAAGTAATCGGCTTTTTCAGACAAACCGAACAGGAAGCTAATGCAAAAGATATTGCCTGCAACAGACTGCGTGTGGTCTTAATGCAGGACAGAACAAATCTGACACCTGAATTAATGGAGAGGATGCGTAAAGAACTTGTTGAATTGCTTTCTAAATACGTTGAAATGGATAAAGAAGCACTTGAACTTAATCTTGAACAGGACGGAGATCAGATGGCGTTAATGCTCTCAATCCCTGTTATTAGGGCTAAAGATGAAGAAGAAATAAAAGAAGCACTTGAACAACAAGACTCATCTGCTGAAGAAACAGAAGAAACAGAAACTTCAGATACTGAATCTGAGGACAAGCAGGAGGATGAGGACAAAGATATTAAATGTGAAGATTATGACGAAGAGTGCGCCGAATGCAACGAATGCGAATTTTCTGATGATGTTGAATGTGAAATAAAAAAGAAAAAACGTCAGACAAAATCAGAAACTTCAACAAATAAAACAGCCTCCAAAGAATAATTACATATTAAAAAATAAACCGTGGAGTGAAAGAAAAACCACGGTTTATTTTTTATGAATATTTTGTTTACATAATACGTTTAAGTTCTTCCGGTCTGGATGAGCGCGACATAGCATCTTCAAGTGATATTTTACCTTCTTTATGAAGATTAGCCAGTGACATTTCAAGCGTCTGCATGCCCAGAGTCTGATTCATCTGGATTGTAGAATAAATCTGAGCGGCTTTAGATTCTCTGATAAGATTGGATATTGCCGGAGTAACAAGCATGATTTCCTGAGCCATGACACGACCTTTTTTAGTACCGTTAGGCTGCAAACGCGGCAACAGTGTTTGAGCAAATACAGCAACAAGAGAATTTGCCAGCTGGACACGAATTTGCTGTTGTTGACCTTCAGGGAAAACGTCAATAATACGGTCAATGGTTTGTGCAGCAGAAGAGGTGTGCAATGTTCCAAATACAAGGTGACCTGTTTCTGCGGCAGTCAGAGCAAGTGCAATAGTTTCATGGTCACGCATCTCACCTACCAGAATAATATCAGGGTCTTCACGGAGTGCTGCACGTAATGCGTTAGAAAACGATCTTGTATCCATACCAAGTTCACGCTGGTGAATAATACTTTGTTTAGATGTATGAATATATTCTATAGGGTCTTCAATAGTCAATATATGCAGTGCGCGTGTTGTATTAATATAATCAATCATAGCAGCAAGTGTTGTTGATTTACCGGAACCTGTAGGACCGGTAACAAGGACAAGTCCACGCGGTTTTTCTGATGTTTTTCTTACAATGTCAGGAAGTCCCAATTGCGCAAAAGACGGGACTTTTTCTGTAATTGTTCTGAATGCTGCGGCATAATTACCTTTATCCTTGTAGAAATTAACCCTGAAACGACTAACTCCTTCAATACCATATGAAAAGTCGAGTTCCCAATCCTGTTCCAGACGTCGTCTTTGTTCATTGGTCAGCATCGGAAAAAGTAAATTTTCTACTTCATCAGGTGTTAAAGGCGGCATATCATACCGTTTAAGATTGCCGTCTATACGCGCAATAGGAGGTAAATTGCTTGAAATATGCAAGTCACTTCCGCCATCTTTTACCATTCTTGCCAATAATTCTTCTATAGCCATTTATCTTTCCCTTATTATTACTCTGAAAAATTCATTATTGTATCTGCTTCTTTAGTTGCAACTTCAATCAGCAGATATGTCATATATGCCCCTAATGCAACCGCTTTAGGGTCTAAGTCCGTGTGATTGGCAGCTTCTATTATTGCCGTATTTATCTCAGGATTTTCATCTTTTATATAGTGTATCATTTTCTTCCGCCATGCCGGAATATCCTTGAATATCTGGCTGAACACTGCCGCTGCATTTTCTTCTGATATAATAGGTAACATAATATCCTTTCATATATCTTACATCGTTATAAATATTATATATGAAAATCAGCATATAGTCTAACTTTTACAAAAGAAATACTATGTTTAATGTATAATTATCATATGAAACTTGTGGACTTAAAACTGAATAATTATAGAAATTGTAAAGATTTGAGCCTTGAGTTCGGGTCAAATAAAATTTTGATTATCGGTAAAAACGCTCAGGGAAAAACCAATATTCTTGAAAGTATTTATTTTCTTTCTTCATTGAAAAGTCCACGAACCTCAAATAATGTTGAATTGATTAACTTTGAGGCTGATAAAACCGAAATAGCTGCCAATATCATTAAATCAGATACTGATATTGAACTTGATTATATGTATACGCGTGAAAAAAGCCGTGAATTGCGGGTTAATTCGGTAAAAACAACCCCGAAAAATTTTAAATCGGTTTTGAGAACAGTATTGTTTTCAACATCTGACCTTTTATTGCTGCGCGGAAATCCTTCCGATAGACGCGATTGGCTTGATAGAGCAATATCACAGGTATATCCGGCTTATGATGAACGACTTTCCAAATACGATAAAATAAGAGTGCAAAAGAATAATTTTCTCAAAGAAGGCTGTATTAATGACACGCTCCTTGATGTTTATAATGAACAATTGACAATAACCGGCAGCAATATTATATATTTGAGGAAAAAGTTTTTAAAGGAAATTGAAAAAATTGCAAAAGAGAAACATCTGATTATCTCAGAAACTGAAGATTTAAAAATAGAATACAGTTGTTCGTTTTTGACAAACGAGGAGGAGATAGACGATATAGCCTCTGCTTTTGAAACTGCACTTGAAGAGAGAAAATCAGAAGAAATCAGACGCGGGCAGGCATGTGTCGGACCACACAGAGATGATATTGCATTCTTTATAAACAATAATGAAGCAACAAAATACGCATCCCAAGGACAGCAAAGAACAATAGTACTGGCACTTAAACTATCAGAACTCGATATTATCACTGAAAAAACAGGGGACGAACCGGTATTACTGCTTGATGATGTACTGGCTGAACTTGATGATTTGCGGCAAAACTATCTTCTTAAATCAATTAATGATAAAACGCAGACTATTATTACGTCAGTAGACACTGTTTTATTTGAAGATGAGTTTTTAAAAGATGTACAGATATATAAAATAGATAACGGTAAGCTTACTGAATAAAATTTTATTTACCTACAACAGTTAACAAATTCAAAAGAATCAATCATGTTTAAGTATTTAGTTTAAAAATTTTTTCCGGAGAGATTTTTTTGCATCGGTGTAATGCCAAAAGTTGTCTGACATTTAAGCACCTCTGTAACAACTGCGCACATATTTATTAATAATCTTAACAATCTTTATTCAACTGGTGTGAAAATTTTATCTTTATGTTATTATTTCAACATTGAAGAGAGATTGTATAAGGAGATTATATATGTCTGAAAAATTAGCATTAGTAACCGGCGCATCCCGCGGTATCGGTAAGGCGTGCGCGTTAGAACTCGCAAAAGCAGGTTATGATATCATTGTTAACTATGCCGGCAACGCTGAAGCAGCTGAAAAAACAGTTCAGGAAATTAAAGCTCTCGGTGTAGATGCAGCTGCTTACAAATTTGATGTTTCTAACAAAGAAGAAGTTGACAAAAGTATAGCTGAAATTATTGAAAAATACGGCAGAATTGATGTTCTTGTAAACAATGCCGGCATTACACGTGACGGTTTATTTATGAGAATGTCTGAAGAAAATTGGAATGCTGTTATTAATACAAACCTTTCAAGCGCATTTTTTGTTTCTCAGCCTGTTGTTAAGATCATGATGAAACAAAGAAGCGGGGCAATTGTAAATATGGCAAGCGTTGTAGGTGTTTCCGGTAACGCCGGTCAGGCTAATTATTCCGCTGCAAAAGCAGGTTTAATCGGCTTAACAAAAACTCTTGCAAAAGAACTCGGTTCCCGCGGCATAAGAGTTAACGCAGTTGCGCCGGGATTTATTAATACCGACATGACAAAAGATTTGGATACTTCTAAATTCACCGAATTTATTCCGCTAAAACGCCTCGGTGAACCTGAAGATATAGCTAAAGTTGTTAAATTCCTTGCTGTTGACGCTGATTACGTCACAGGACAGGTGTTGGAAGTTGACGGAGGCTTGATTATATAAAGTAAAGATTTTTTTACATTATATTTAAGTCTTTGTAAATTTCTTGCAAAAAATTTTTGAAGCATTTATAATGTTTTTGAAATAGTGTAGTAATACAATAATTATGAGGAAAAAAAAGATGAGTACATTAGAAAAAGTTAAAAAAGTAGTTGTAGACCAATTGAGCGTAGATGAAGCTTTAGTTACACCTGAAGCAAGTTTTACAGCTGATTTGGGCGCTGACTCATTAGATACAGTTGAATTGGTTATGGCTTTTGAAGAAGAATTTGGCTGCGAAATTCCTGATGAAGAAGCTGAAAAAATTCAAACTGTTCAAGATGCAGTTAACTACATTGATTCTCACAAATAGTTAACCGATGCCGTCTGTGTCTGAAATCGGCACAGTGTGCGCAACAAACTGTTTTTGAATCTTTCATAAATGTTGCGAGGGTGAAAATTGAATAGTATTTTCTCCCTCGTATATTTATCACAAAGGTATAAAAAGGTATAAAGATGACAAAAAGAAGAGTAGTAATCACAGGCATGGGGGCTGTTACACCGTTTGGAGTCGGTGTTGATAAATTTTGGTCTTCGCTTGTGGAAGGAAAAAGCGGGATTAGCACTTCGGAATTAATAGATATAGACAAGCATGTCGTAAAAATTTCCGGTGAAGTTAAAAACTTTAATCCGGAAGAATACATGGATCCGAAAGAAGCTAAAAAAACAGACAGATTTGTTCAGTTTGCACTGGTTGCAGCTGATGAAGCAATAAAAGATGCTAAATTAGACGATTTAAAAGATATTGATCCGTACCGAGTAGGCGTTATAGTCAGCTCTGCGGCAGGTGGTTTTATCACTTTTGAAGAAAACCATGTCAGAATACTTGAAAAAGGTCCGAACAAATGTTCACCGTTTACTATCCCTATGATGATTGTAAACATGCCGTCCGGCAGAATTTCTATCAAATACGGATTTAAAGGCTTGAATAAAGTTGTAGTTTCAGCCTGTGCAACAGGTACGCACTCTATAGGTGATGCATTCAGATCAATTCAATATGGCGATGCCGATATTGTAGTTGCAGGCGGTGCAGAAGCAACCATTTGCGATGTTGGTATCGGGGCATTTTCAAGTGCACGTACACTTTCAAAACGCAATGATGAGCCGACTAAAGCATCACGCCCTTATGACAAAGACAGAGATGGCTTTGTTATGTCAGAAGGTTCAGCAGTTCTTGTATTAGAAGAATATGAACACGCTAAAAAACGCGGTGCAAAAATTTATGCAGAAATAGTAGGTTACGGTCAGTCAGCTGATGCGTATGATGTTGTTGCTCCTTGTCCGGAAGGTAAAGGCGCAACCAAATCAATGGAATTTGCGCTTAAGGATGCAGGCATGAAGCCGGAAGACATTCAGTATATTAACTCTCACGGTACAAGTACCGGTCTGGGAGATATCGCGGAATCCAAAGCTATTGAAGGTATTTTCGGCAACAAACAGCAAAATTCACACTTGTTGGTATCATCAACAAAATCAATGCACGGACACATGCTCGGTGCAACCGGTGCGGCAGAAGCTATTGCCTGTGTCAAAACAATAAATGAAAAAATCGTGCCTCCGACTATCAACCTTGATAATCAGGATGAGGCTGTTGCTGACCTTGATTATGTTCCACATAAGGCAAGAAAAGCAGATGTTCACGTTGCACTGTCAAATTCATTCGGATTTGGCGGTCAGAACGCAACAATTGTTATTAAAGAAGTTGTTTAAGATAATTACCTTATTAATGTAAAAGCCCTCTTTTTTGAGGGCTTTTTTTCGTACATTGATACAAATATAGTATTAAAAGGAAGATTTTTAAGAGCGCTTACTAAAGCGGCGTTCTATCGTTTTTGAAATGTTTTTATTCATATATTTTTTCGATATCAAATTTGAATTTTTCTGTGTTGTCAAATGCGAAAATTTCTTTCATCGTTACATTGAGTGCGCGTGAAATTTTGAATAATGCACTAACAGTAATATCGCGTTTTCCTGCCTCTATCATGGCAATATGTGACCGCGAAATGCTTGATTCAAGTGATAAATTTTCTTGTGTTATGTGTTTTGTAAGACGTATTTGTCTTATATTCGCTTAACCTGCTTTAATCAATTCTCAAATAACAGCTCACGGTTCTTGTGATTAATCCGTAAATCGGTATTTTATCAATGCGATTATCGCGAAAATTCCGTCACGCCAGGTAATCTTTTTGCCTTCGGAAAATTCTCTTCCGTAATATGATATCGGTAATTCATAAAGACGTGCGTGCTTTTTTAACACTTTTGCCGTTATCTCAGGTTCAAAATCAAATCTGTCGGATTTTATTGTTATATCTTTTATGAACTCTGCACGGAAAGCCTTGTAGCAGGTTTCCATATCTGTCAGAGTGGAGCCGTATAAAATATTCGTTAACAAGGAAAGAAATTTGTTTCCGAGCAGGTGGGTGAACATAAATGAGCGCGACGGTTTTCCGCCCGTTAGTCTTGAGCCGTAACACACATCTGCATGTCCGTCTAAAATAAGTTTTATCAAAGGTATATAATCTATAGGATCGTATTCCAAATCTGCATCCTGTATTATAATTATGTCGCCTGTAGCCTCGGTAAGTCCTGTTCTTAATGCGGCACCTTTACCCTGATTGTAATTGTGATATAAGACTTTATGCGGAATATCTTTATACAACTCTTTTGTCCCGTCATCCGAGCAGTCATCTATTAGTATAATCTCTTTTTCAAGATTACAAAAATTTGTCTGTTCCACTTTTTCGACCATTTGTATTAACGTATTAACTTCGTTATATACCGGTATCAAAATCGTAATTTTGTTCATAACTTTCCTTGTATAAGAATTTAATGTATAATCTACATCATATAGACTTTGTTTTATTATATATAATATAATACAATAAAAATATAGCGAAAGAAAATTTATAAAAAAGGTAAAACAATGGAACAAACACAAGATACTCAGGAATTAAGACAAGAAACAAAAAATATTATTGCATCCGGGATTAATGTTTTACGCGAAAAAAATTACATAGCGGCAAAAGATGAATTTGCAAAAGCACAAAATCTGCTTAAAAATTCCGGGTTGAGCGAATACATTTCAATATGTTTAAGCCTTACCGGCATGTGTGAATATTTGATAGACAAAAACACCTATAAAGAGTCTTTAACACTGGTTAATGACGGCGGATATATGGCTGAATTTTCACAAAACAAAACCGCTGCAATGTTTTATCAATATGCGCTCGGAACAATAAATTTTGTTGAAGGCAGCACTGATGTTGCGCTGATACATTATAACAATGCACTTGAACTTATTACCCCTGAGGATGAGTTTAATTTTAGTGAAGAGATATATCTAAGGCGCCGTCAGTTGAAAAGCGGGCTTGATTACTCAATGCCGATGAAAAACGATCCGTTGGTTTCACTGGTTAAAATAGGACGTTCAATTACAGCGCTTACTGATATCAATGTGTTGTTAAAAGTTATTGCGGAAGAAACAAAAAATGCAATACAAGCAGACCGATGCACTGTGTTTATGTGGGATAAAGAAAAGGATGAACTCTGGTCAAAAGTTGCGCTCGGTATGGATGATACGGAAATTCGTTTTCCTGCGGATAAAGGGCTTGCCGGTTATGTTGTTAAAACCGGGGAATCACTAAATATTGCTGATGCATACAATGACCCGCGTTTCAATCCGGAAGTTGACAAAGAAACCGGCTACAGAACAAAAACCATTCTGTGTATGCCGATTAAAAACAATAATCAGGAAATAATCGGAGCATTTCAGGTATTAAATAAAGTTAACGGTGTTTTCACCAAAAATGATGAAGATTTGCTTGTTGCAATAGGCGGCAGTGCAAGTATTGCCTTAGAAAATGCTCAATTATTTGAACAGCAGAAAGAACTTTACAAAGAACAGAAACAATTATTTGAAAGTTTTATTGATACACTCGCAACCTCAATCGATGCACGTGATAAAATTACAGCCGGTCATTCTACAAGGGTTAAATTATATTCAATGCTTATTGTTGACGAACTGGGACTTGACCAAAAAAATAAAGAAATAATTGAAAAAGCTGCAATATTACACGATATAGGCAAAATCGGGATACGGGATTCTGTTCTGCAAAAAGAAGGAAAGCTTACACCGGAAGAATACAGTCATATTCAAGAGCATGTACAGATAACTCATAACATATTAGAAAAAATTAATATGTCGGAAGATTTTAAAATGATAACCGAAATAGCCTGCTCGCACCACGAAAAATATGACGGATCAGGGTATTACAGACACCTGAAAGGTGAAGAAATTCCTTACGGCGGTCGCATTCTCGCTGTATCAGATGTTTTTGATGCAATAACTTCCCGCCGCCATTACCGTGATAAGATGCCTATAGGAAATGTAATTAACATTCTGATAAAAGACAGCGGTACTCATTTCGACAAAAATATTGTCGATGTGTTCTTGAAAATTTCGCTTGACAAAATTATAAAAGTATTTTTAACTGAAAATCATCACAGTTTTAAAGATGAGGACAGAGAAATATTAAGTCGTTATAATTTAAGAGATATTTATTCCTATATAAATGATGAAAATGTAACAGATGAACAAAAACACATTCTGGAACTGTTTAACTTTTATTATTCAGGGAATGATATAAGTAATGAGGGTTAGCATTTGATAAAAAAACTGGCAGCAATAATCGCAATAACAACAATTACAGCCGCAAATTACCCTGCTGCTGCTTTTGAACTGCCTATGCAAATCCAGCCGGTTAATCCGGTTAATCAGCTGGACTTAACTCCGCAAAATCTTATCGGTGTACCGCCCAAGCGCGCTACACTTTCTAAAAACGATATTAAAAACCAATATGCAATTGCGCTGGACAGATTTATACAAAGCAATGTGAGATCTTCCTATGCTGATTTTAAAGTGTTGATAGAAACAACTCCGCCTAATGATTATGCCTATATGCAGATGGCTGAAAGAATGGCGGATCTGGGGTTCTTTACACTCGCAGAACAATCAGTTTCCAAAATGCAGGATAAAGAAATTACAGATATAGTTACTGAAGATGTAAAGCGGTTCTATTTCCCTGTCCAAAAACTCAAATCCGGTGATGAAATTTATCTTGGTGAAATGTATTCCAATATTATCTACAATGCCCAAAGTCGGGAAGCTACAACCGAATTACTGAAAAATACCTCCCTTTTACAAAACTCCGACTATGCAAATTATGTTGCGGCATTAGGTTTTTTGAAATCAGGTGATATTGAAAATGCAAACATTTTTATAAATAAAGCAATTTCAATGAATAACAAAAACCTTAACTACAAAAAATTGCAGGCAGAAATTCTTTCTCAAGGCAAAAAGCCTAAAGATGCCCTGAAAATAGTTGACTATATAAAACAACAGCCGCTTTATTCAACTGAATTTATCCGCAAAGTTAATTCGCTTGAACAATTTATACTATACAAAACACAGAAAAATGAATTGCAAAAAAACTATCATCTCGGATACTATTATTACTATGAAAATGAGGACACAAAGGCTGTTAGGACATTGCTCGGGGCATTGAGTAATAAAAAGAAGCTTAATTCAGATGTTTATTCCCTTCTTTCACGAGTTTATTTTGACATGAAGGATTATGATAAAGCGCAGGATGCAGCCTCAAAAGCCTTAAAGCTTGACAGCGGTCAGATTTATGCACTTTCAGTTCTGGGTGATCTTGCATTTCGTGCAAAAGATTACAAGCAGGCTCAGGAATATTTTTCAAAAGCCGCTAAAGACAAAACTACTCCTGATAATTCAATAAAGCTTGCCCAAACTTATGAAAAACTCGGCAAAAAAGACAAGGCGTTGGAAATTTTTACAAAAGTTCTGAAAGCATATAATAACTCTTATGCGGCATATTATTACATTGCTATTAACGACAAATCCAAAGAGCTTGCATACCTCAAAAAATGTGTGGCAATTAACAATAATTTTAAAGACGGCTGGCTTGATCTTGCGCGTTTGGAAATTGAACGCCAGAATTTTTACGATGCCAAAAATTACCTTGTTACTGCTAAACATATTGACGAAAATGATTTTAGATATTATTATTATCAAGGACTTATCAGTAAAAATCAGGGAATGCAGGAAGATGCAATTTATAATTTTAAAAAGAGTTTGATTTTAAATCCTGATTTTACTCCTGCTAAAAAGGAATTGCAAATATGAAAATAAATATTTTAATAGTTGAAGATCATGAATTGACAAGATTTGGGCTAAAAACGACTTTTGAAGGCGTTGACTATGTTGACACAATATATGAAGCTGATTCCGCTGAAACAGCACTCGAAATATTTAACAACAATCCTGTTGACATAGTAATAATGGATCTCGGACTGCCCAAGATGAACGGGATTGAGGCGACAAAACAAATACGTTCATCAAACAAAGATGTAAAAATTATTATTCTAACGTCCCATAATGATGAAAAAGAAGTCCTGAACAGTTTAAAAGCCGGTGCAAACGCTTATTGCTCAAAAGAAATTAACCCGAAACGTCTTATACATGTTGTCCAATCAGTCGCAGACGGCGCAGCCTGGTTTGATCCAAGTGTTGCCCACATCGTACTGAAAGCTACAACAAGCGTTCCAGCCATTGATAATGACAATGGACGTAAAGATTACGATCTCACAACAAGAGAAGCGCAAATCCTTAAACTCATGACAGAAGGTTACAGCAATATGGAAATTGCACAAATGCTTGTTATCAGTATTAATACAACCAAAGCCCATGTCGCAAATATTTTACAAAAACTGGAAGTAGATGACAGGTTACAGGCTGCTCTTAAGGCCTTGAAAAATAAAATCGTGTAAAAAAGGAAAACGGCATGCCAAATGTTTTGTTAGTAGATGACAATTCCAAATACTTAAAAGATGC
>CALUQJ010000018.1 GCA_944322865.1 Candidatus Gastranaerophilales bacterium | reverse complement strand
GCTGATCCTGGAAGATTAAGCCCCTGTAATTGAGCCAAAATTTGTGCCTGAGTTTGAGAAAGCAGATTTCTGTGCGCGGCAAGCTGTTGATTAAAACGCTGTTGAAACTGCGCATTGGAGATATTTTGTTGCAAAATAAAAATCAATTCATTAAGATTACGGGGCAGTTTCATCAAATCTTTTATATAAACGGATCTGTCTGAACCTCCGAGATTCGCCATTTGCGCCTCGGCGGCAGATGTTTTTGCTGCTTGAGAAGCTGTTTGGGCAGCAGTTTGAGCGACATTATTGTTAAATTGTGCTTGCTGCGCGGCAGTATTTTGAGCGGCTCTGCTTACATTCAGCGCCTGATAGTTTACGAATTTTGATATTAAATGCCCTAAATTAAAGTCGCTCATATTATATTTATTATAACGATTTTTTGAAAAATGTCCAGCTGTTATTTGCGGGTAGGCAAATAAGACTGCGGATAGTTATAATCTTCTTTGAAGCCTAAATGGCGGTACATTTTAAGTGCCTGAAAGTTATTTGTTTCAGTACAGGTATTAACTTCTGTAATAGGGCGGTTTTCAAAGTCAACCAGTTGTAATATTTTTTGAAGTGAATTTTTGAGCATATGTTTTGAAAGTCCGCGTCCCTGATGATCTTTTTTGATTGCCACAATCGGGATATTAACTATCTTTCCGCCTGTTAAATTCATAAAACAAAATCCTACCGGAATATTATTGCAAAGCAAAACGCTTGTTGCTTCAGGTAAAAATTCCGCATAAATATTATTTACTATTTTAGACAAAATATCGTGCGTACCTTCAAGTGACTTAAATCTCGGATCAAAAAGTGCATCTGCACTATCTTCAAAAGCTTCCTGCACAATCGGAATTGCTTCCTGAAAATATTCATCTGACCACTCAACAATTTTATAGCAGGTGTCCATATCGTTAAGTCTTGAAAGATTTAAGATATCACGCGAATTTGTACCGTGCATTAAAAATCTCAAAACAGCAATTCCAACAAATCTGAAACCATATCTTGCAAGTTCGCTGATTATTGTTTTTTGTTCTCCCAACATCGGATAACATACGATTTTTTCTTCGCGCTCTTTTTGGGTTTGTTCCAGAAACTCCTGAACAAGGTAACGGTTTCTTTCAAGCAGGTTTTCCATATTAATACAGTGTATAATATTCAATTCTATGGCTTCTGATATTGCTGTTGTGTAAACGCAGAAAGCAACAGCAATTGAATTTTCGTACAGGACAAGGCATTTAATCAAACCTTTTTCATAGGATTCAATAAAATCTTCAAATCCCAGCGGTGCAAGTTCAAAGTTGTATTCTGAAACAGCACGATTTACAAAGTCTTCATAAACTGTTTCAAAGCTTACATAATCTTTTGGTTCTAATTTTTTTACTATTATATTTTCTTCTGCCATTGTCTTAATCCTTATTTGTATCGGAATAATGTTTAAATGTTTAGTTAAACATGTGGTTCATTTTTTCTTTTTTAGTGTGCATATACCGTTCGTTATATTCGTTTATAAAAGGCGGTATTTTAACTATATCATGAATTTTTAATCCGTAACCCTTTAAACCGATGATTTTTTTCGGATTGTTGGTAATCAGACTAAAATTATTAAACCCTAAATCAAGAATAATTTGGGCACCTACACCGTAATCGCGCAAATCCGGCTGAAATCCGAGTGAAAGATTTGCTTCAACAGTATCCTGCCCGCATTCTTGAAGATGATAGGCTTTAATTTTGTTTACAAGTCCGATGCCTCGTCCCTCATGCCCGCGAAGATAAATCAATGCGCCTTTGCCGTATTCGCTAATCATTTTTAAGGCACTGTGCAGTTGATAATTGCAGTCACATTTCAGACTGTGAAATATATCGCCGGTCAAACATTCACTGTGCACACGGATTAACGGAATTTTATCAGATCCGTCGTCTTTTACAAGCGCAACGTGTTCCTGATTGGTAAGAGTATTTCTGTAGCCGTAAATTTCAAATTCGCCAAACTGTGTCGGCAAATGTGCTTCTGCTTCTCTTGATACAATTCTTTCGGAGCGCAGTCGATAAGCGATTAAATCCGCAACGGTAATGAATTTCAAATTATGTTTGCGTGCAAATTCAAAAAGTTCTTCTCTGTGAGCCATATGTCCGTCTTTCGCCATAATTTCGCACATAGCGCCAGCCGGTACATGACCTGCCAGTCTTGCTAAATCTACAACAGCTTCGGTGTGCCCTGTTCTTTGTAAAACCCCGCCGCGACGGGCAACACAAGGGAAAAGATGCCCCGGACGGCGCAAATCAGATGGTCTTGCATCCGGTGCAAGTGCAACTTCTATTGTTTTTGCACGGTCAAAAGCGGAAATTCCGGTTGTAACACCGAATTTTTCAGCGGCATCTATACTTACAGTAAAAGCTGTTTTCATACTTTCTGTGTTTTGTTCTACCATTTGCGGCAATTCAAGTTTTTCCGCCAATTCAGGAGATATTGCAAGGCAGATAAGCCCTTTGCATTCTTCTGCCATAAAATGAATTATATCAGGTGTAACCATTTGTCCTGAACAGATTAAATCACCTTCGTTTTCTCTATCTTCATCATCTGCTACAATAATAGGTTTTCCGGCTTTAAAATCTTCCAGTGCTTCTTCAATTGTATTAAATTTATATTCCATTATAAAAATCCGTTCTCTTGTAGAAAATTTTGTGTAATCTTACTTACATTATTATTCGGGGATAAGAATTTTTCAACATACCTGCCTAAGATATCAGTTTCAATATTAACATTGTCACCTATTTTTAGACTTGCAAAAGCAGTATTGTTAAAAGTGTGCGGAATAATAGCGGTTTTGATGACATTGTCCTTAATTTCCGCAACCGTAAGGCTGACTCCGTCAACGGCTATTGAACCTTTATGAACAACATATTTGCATTCTTTTAGCGGGAGTTCAAAATACAGTTCGTAAAATTCGTTCAAGTCCGTTTTTTTTACAAATTTTCCGGTACAGTCAATATGACCTTGTACAATATGACCGCCCATACGACTTGAAGGGGTAAGTGCGCGTTCAAGATTAACTTTAACGCCCTGACGCAAATTTTTGAATGTAGTAACATCAAGAGTTTCACGGCTTACCTGCACTGTAAAAGAAGAATTGTCAAACTCAACAACTGTCTGACAACAGCCGTTAATTGCAATACTATCTCCTAATTTAACATCATCAGTGACTTTGCAACAGGCAACCACAAGCCGTGCTCCGCTGTATTCCTGTGTAAATTCTTTTATATATCCTGTTTCTTCTATAATCCCTGTGAACATATCCATAGTATAACATGAATAAAAAGTTGCTACAGGAAGTCATCAAATTGTCGGCTGAAAACCTGCTTGTCTAAAAAAGTATTTTTTGCTATAATTCTGTTATGGAAAATATCAGAACAATAAAGCTTAAAGATTTTGAAATAGGCGGCGATAAATTAACAATACTTGCCGGTCCTTGCGTCATAGAAAGTATGACAATATTAGACGAAACAGCAGCAGCCTTAAAAGAAATTACACAGAAATTAGGAATTAATTATGTGTTTAAATCTTCTTTTGACAAAGCCAACCGTTCATCTTTGACATCTTATAGAGGTCCCGGCATGGAAAAAGGGCTTGAGATGCTTGCGCAGATTAAGTCTAAATACAATGTACCTGTAGTAACCGATATCCATACACCTGATCAGGCTGAACCGGTTGCTGAAGTTGCTGATATTTTGCAAATTCCGGCGTTCTTATGCAGACAAACTGATTTGCTTGTTGCGGCAGCAAAGACCGGTAAAATTGTCAATATTAAAAAGGGTCAGTTTCTGGCACCGGAACAGATGCGCACACTTATAAAGAAAGTTGAAGATTGCGGCAATCATAATATACTGGTTACAGATCGCGGTGTGACTTTCGGGTATAATAACCTTGTTGTTGATTTTCGCGCAATACCTATTATGCAGCAATTCGGCTATCCGGTTGTGTTTGATGCTACCCATAGTGTACAGCTTCCAGGCGCTGCCGGTGATAGCTCCGGAGGTGACAGAAGATTTGTTCCGGTACTGGCAAAAGCTGCAATGGCAGCAGGCGCAAATGTATTGTTCTTTGAAATTCACCCTGATCCTGATTGTGCAAAATGCGACGGACCTAATATGGTTGCGGTTAAAGACACGGAAAAATTATTCAAAATTTGCAAAGATATATTTGAACTTGTGAGAGCTTAAATGATTATTAAAACATACATTGCAGGACCTATTCAGGCTAATAATTATCTTGTTATTGATGAGAACACAAAAGAGGCTGTTCTCATTGATTGTTCCGAAAAAAAACAGGAAATTATTGATGAAGTTAAAACAAATGGGTTAAATGTTAAATATATTCTCCTGACCCACGGACATTTTGACCATGTTTTAGGTGTAAATGATATGCAAAAAGAACTCGATGCTCCGGCTTTTGTCAAAAAAGAAGATTTAACCCAGATAGAAAGTACTTCAAGCATTATGGCAGCGTTCGGCGTGCAGGTCGCAGTAAACCCTTCTGTAACACATTTTATTACGCCGGAAACGGAATTTACTATCGGTACTCAAAAAATCGGGATTATAGAAACTCCGGGGCACACCGAAGGCGGGGTATGCTATCTTATTGACGGCAAACTTTTTTCGGGTGATACTTTATTTTGTGACAGTGTCGGTCGAACAGATCTTATGGGCGGTAACTTTAAAAAACTCCATAACAGCGTGGTAAATGTGCTGTTTAAACTGGATGATAACACAACAGTTTACCCGGGGCACGGACCGTCAACAACTATAGGATACGAAAAAAAGAATAATGAAATTGTAAATTATTATTGATAATAAAGAGGCAGAGATGAAAGAACAACTGGAAAAAATTTATGCAAACGCAACAGAAGATTTAACAAAAGCAGCTTCTATAAACGATATTGAAGAAATTCGCGCTAAATATTTGAGCAGAAAAGGCGAATTTAATGAGATAAAAAAGAATTTGAAAAACTTATCTGATGAAGATAAACGTATTGTAGGGTCACTGGCAAATGAAATTACCCAGAAATTAGAATCTTCACTCAAAACAAAATATGACGAGTTTTATAAGAAGGAATTAAACGAAAAACTACAAAAGGAAAGAATTGATATAACTTTACCTGGCAAATTTGTTCCGCGCGGCAAGGTACACCCGCTGACAGCAACAACCAATGAGATTGTTACTATATTCCAAAGCCTTGGATTTTCAGTAGTACCGGATGAACAGTCACCGGAAGTAGAAACAGAATACTATAACTTTGATGCGCTAAATGTCCCGAAAGACCACCCTGCACGTGATGTTCAGGATACTTTCTATACTGAAATAGCCCACAATGTAGTATTAAGAAGCCAGACGTCAGGCGCACAAATTCACGCAATGGAAGGCAAAAATCCGCCAATCCGCGTAATTTCACCGGGTAGAGTTTACCGTAATGAAAACATAAACGCACGTAAGAATAACTTCTTCCACCAGATTGAAGGGCTTTATGTTGATAAAAACATCACATTTGGGGATTTGAAGGGCGTTTTGAACGAATTTATCAGAATATATTTTGGCGCAAGCCGTCCGACAAGATTCAGAAGCAGTTTCTTCCCGTTCACAGAACCGTCTGCTGAAATAGATGTTCAATGCATTATGTGCGAAGGCAAAGGCTGCCGTACATGTTCCGGTACCGGCTGGTTAGAAATTCTCGGCGCCGGCATGGTGGACCCGAACGTGTTGAAAAATGTCGGTATTGATCCGGATGTTTATTCAGGCTTTGCGTTCGGTATGGGCGTTGAAAGACTTTCAATGCTCAAATACGCAATTGATGATATCAGACTTTTCTTCAATAATGATGAAAGATTTTTGAAACAGTTTTAATAATTAAAAAGCCTGCTTACAAGCAGGCTTTTTTTGTTAGAATTTTAGCGGATAATCTTTTGGAATTTTCCAACCGTTACGCCTTATTAATTCTGTACAATATGCACGTTCATTTGTTACTTCCTGACGACACCCTAATGTAGGATTATTTTTAAGCATGTCATTACTGCCATCAAAATTGCTGTCCATATATGGTACAACGCCTTTATTATAAGTCCATTTGTTATTTGTACTATATGGGACAAAATGGAATACAAAATATTTTATTCCGGAATCAGATCTTTTTCTGTCTGTGTATTCAACTCCGTCATCTGTTGCCAATTGATTTTCTTTATAATCTTTACTGTCAGGATAATATAACATATGTGCACCCATAATCCCAACCATGCTGCCATCAGGGAAATATACATTAAAAACCTCTTCCTGCGTATTTGTTTCTTCTGTCTTCAAGACTTGTGTATATCTTGCCAGGTATTTTTCATACCACTCTTTTGCAGAAATACCTTCTTCATCAGGTCTATCAACAGTCGTATGATACATAATATCCCAGTTCCTTTTGTCTCCGTTATCAATTTCACTTCGAGTAATTGCCTGATTGATTGTAGAATAGAATTTTGCAAGTTTTGTACCTACAACTGTTTTTTTATAACTTTGAACCAGCGCAGGTATTGTGAGTGCTGCAACAACACCTATTATTGCAAGCGAAATCAATACTTCTGCCAGAGTAAAAGCCTTGTGTTTTTGATACTTAATTATCTTCATAACACCTCCTTAAATAACGATTTTTACAAAAAAGTTGTGTCTTAATGAATAATATTATGCATAATATGCATACTTTTGTCAATATATAGTGAAATAAAACTGTTTATCATTTAAGTATATTTATGTATTCTAACAGCAAAGGAGTTTTGATGACTAACACCAAACAATATCTCGGGATACGAATACAAGAGTTGCGAAAGAAAAAACAGCTGAAGCAGACAGAGCTTGCAGAAATCATCGGGATTGATTCAAAACATATGAGTAAACTTGAATGCGGACGCAGTTATCCATCATTTGACCTGCTTGATAAAATAGCACAGGCATTAGATGTTTCTCCGGATATGCTTTTGAGTATTGATCATCTTAAAGATAAAAATAGTTTAATCTCTGAAATTGACGAATTGCTGAAAAAAGCAGAAGAAGTTCAGGTGCGCAATGCATATAAAATTATAAAAGAGTTTTTATAATAAATTATATTGTACTACCATTTAATTTGTGATATATTGATTGTGTATAGAAAAAGAAAAGGGAATAAAAATGGCAAGATTAATCAGACCTACCTGGGCAATAAGATGTGTACAATCAGGCTGCAAAACACTTTTTGAAGTTGCAAAAGTAGAGGACGGCAAGCAGCAGGAAGTTGTTTGTCCTAATTGCGGCGAACATTATGTATACCCGATAATTGAAGATCAAGAAAATGCCTAACTGGTTATGTGCACTTACGGAGATAATAAACGCTATAATCAGTTTAGCCGGCTCTTAAAAGATAAATTTGGTGCAAAAGTATACAAAATTACTCTTGACGCCGGTTTTTCGTGTCCTAACCGTGACGGAACAATTTCAAAGGGCGGTTGTATATTTTGTGATGAAGGCGGCAGTTTTTCTCAGGCACATTCAAATCTTTTATCTGTAGAAGAGCAGGTGCAGGAAGGCATTAAAACTCTATCCGAACGCTTTAAAGCTGAAAAATTCATGTCTTATTTTCAGGCCTATTCAAATACCTATAAACCTGTTAAAGAATTGGAAAAAATTTATAATTCCGCTCTTACCGATGAAAAAATCGTGGGACTTTCAATCGGAACACGTCCGGATTGCGTTGATGATGAAAAACTTTCCCTAATTGCCGGATACAAGGATGATTATTACACCTGGGTTGAATACGGACTTCAATCAATTCATGATAAAACGCTGAAAAAAATTAACCGCGGGCATAATTTTGACTGTTTTTTAAAGGCTTATGAAAAAACAAAAGAAAAGGGAATTAATGTTTGTGTGCATATTATTCTGGGTTTGTGGGAAACGCATGATGAGATGATGCAGACAGCTCAAAAGCTTGCGGAATTAAGAGTTGACGGGGTTAAGATACACATGCTCTGTGCACTTAAAAATACGCGCCTTGCTGATATGTATAGGAATAACGAAGTTGGTTTTATGGAGGAAGATGAATATGTACAAACAGTTTGTGATTTTCTTGAATATCTTCCGCCGGAAACCTCTATTCACCGTCTTGCAGGCAACGGATTTAAAAAAACGCTTATTGCTCCTTTATGGTTAGGTAAAAAATTTGACTGTCTTAATAAAATTGATAGAGAATTTATTAAGAGAAATTCATATCAGGGCGTAAAATTTTCGCATGCATCTTTACAAAAATAAGTTCATGTGAAATAATATAAATGAAGGTAGTGTATTTTGTAAATATTTCTTAATATAACTTGTATAAAATAGCAAGAATAATTTTTTAGTGGTCTTATTGTTATTGCAAGTTAATATAGTAGAAGGTAATTGGTGTAACTATGTTAAATATTTCAGGTATCTCAAAAAATTCTGCATCATTCGGCAACACTCCAAAAATTATCGTAATGACACCGGAACACAATAACGCACATCTAAGCGATATTCCGTCAGATACGGTTGAAATTCGTGATATTGATTCCGAACCTGCTGATTATGCATCAGACCCTATTGTTGATGAAGAAAGAGAATACAAAGAACAAAAGAATTTTTTGGATAATGCAAGAACTAATGTTGAAGCTACAATGAACAATGTAGAAGGCATTATTGATGAAACAATGTCTAATTCAAAAATAGGCAAACCGATCAAAACCTTCGGCAAAGTAATTCTGGGCGCAATAAGTATTGCAATGGGCTTTGTTTCAATGAAATGGGCAGCTCTCGGAACCTGGAAGGTTACTGAAAATGTCGTAACAAGCCCTGTTGCTAAAAACATTGCAAGCGGTATGGCAAAACCTTTCAAAGAAGGCTATAAAGTAATTGCCGGTGCTCTAGAAAAAGGTCATTTAGGTGAAAAATTTAAGGCATCTAAATTCGGCAAGGCTTTAGACGGACTTTTGACTACTATCTCAGAAAACAAATACTACAAACAAGGTAAAGAAATATTAGACAGTATTACAAAACCTGTTTCAGGCAAAATTGATACCGCAAAAGAACGCTTTAACGCTTTAGAAATTACAAAAGACAAAATCAAAAATGTAACAGCTAACTTCTTTGGAGTAAGCGGCGGTGTAACAGCAGGTGTTGAAACTATTCAAACTGCAAAAGAAAACAAAAGTGAAGCAGCATAAGGAAGTGTGTAAATATGCAAGTTGAAGCTATCAGACAAAACAATATAGCTTATCAGGGGCAAGGCAAAGATGATGACAAAAATCGTGTCACCACCGCTGATGTTGCCACTGTAACCGGTACTTCCGCAGCTACCGCAACCGCATCCCGTACAGGCGCATGGAAAACTTTTAAGCAATTCGGATTTGAAACTGAAAAAATTAAGGGGATTTCCGCAGAAACCAGAGATACAATTCAGTTTGCAAAACGTACAGGTGCAGAAGCAAAAGGACTTTGGGCAGGACTTTCAAAGAACGCAAGACGCTTTACTGATGCAATTGTTGAATGGGGACATACTGTCAAAGCTAACCGATTTATCAAACCGCTTTTAGAAAGCGGCGTATTCAAAAAAGCCGCAGGTGCAATTGGCGGTATTACAGCGTTCTTTGTATTTGTAACCGGTGTTTGCAATATGTCTAAAAAAGTTGCAAACGGGGTTCAGTCAAGAACAGACCGCTTTACAAAACTTGCTATGGCAGAAGATAATTATTCAAATGCCGCATAAATAAAACTTGTTAAAACACATAAATCGTGCTACATTTAGTGTATGCACGATTTTGTTTTAAAAGAGATAATAAACGCGGATTTGAATTGCGAACTTGAAAAAATAGGGTTTGATAAATCATATATTCACCGTGCTGTTGATAAATTCCAATACCGGAATATTAAGATTTACGACCTAGTTCCGGCGCAGGCTAATATTTTAAAGCAGACGGCTCTGTCTGTCGGCGCTGATTGTGCAACGCACAGGGAAACTATTACCGCAAAAACTGAAAAAACAGACTGTATTCTCGGAGGCAGCAAGTCGCAATTATATAAAATAGCTGAAAAACTGAAGTCGCAGCCATTTGGCTTAAAAATTCTTGGTGAAAAAATCGGATATTTTTTAATAAAGCCTCAATTGTCTGAAAGAACAAAAATAGTCGGGATTTTGAATATAACGCAAAATTCTTTTTCTGACGGCGGAATGTACTTTGACTACTCAAAAGCCTGTGAACACTTGCTGGAATTGATTAATGACGGGGCTGACATTGTTGATATCGGAGCAGAGTCAACAAAACCGTTTTCGCAAGCGGTGAGTGCTGATGAGCAATTGAAACGGATTTTACCGATTTTGGATTTTGTGCAGGAACAAAAGATAAATGTGCCTTTAAGTATTGATACCAGAAGTGCAAAAGTTGCAGAAGCGTGTATTAGAGCAGGAGCGAGTATAATTAATGATGTGTCAGGGCTTGAATATGATGAAAAAATGGCTGATGTAATAGCTGCAAATGGTGTAAAAGTTATAATCCAGCACACAAAAGGTACCCCTGAAAATATGCAGGTTGCGCCGCATTATGAGAGTTTAATGGATGAGATATATCTTGATTTGAAAAAGCGAATAGATTTTGCGGTATCGCGCGGGGTTAATACTGAAAATATTATTGTTGATCCTGGAATTGGATTTGGCAAAACAAGAGAGGATAATTTTGAGATTTTGCGCCGGATTGAAGAACTGTACGGGCTTGAATGTCCTGTAATGCTTGGCGTTTCACGTAAAAGCCTTTTGAATATGCCTGATAAAGACAATATGACAAAAGATATTTTTACTGTTGCATTGAATACACTTGCGGTTGCCCGAAAGGTTGATTATATAAGAGTTCATAACGTAAAATTGCATAAAGCATTACTAACGCTGGACATCTAGGGTTAAAATCAGGCAACGTCTACTTGAAGGGAATAAGGGAATAAGTTCGTTACATGAGTTAGTTCCGCATTCTGTTTCTCTAGTCCCGTTTTTTTTATTAGCTGGTTTGTTTCGCGTTCGCTGTCTTGGATTTGTCCACCTTTAACAGCAATCTGTGTGTCCAGTCTGCTCTCTGCAATAGTCAAAGCTTTTTTGTTCATTCAAACTTCCTTTCTTTGTTTTTATATGTGTAAATAACCAACTTATATATCCATTATAACGCGCATGCGCGTTATTGTCAAGTGTAAAGAGTTACATAAGCGTGGTGTAGCGTGTGCGTATATCACTATATTATAAAAGACAAACAACGCGCATGTAAGGAGTATTTATGGAAAATCACAACGCATCCACAATTGGTTTAATTATCAAAAATCATCGCAAGCAAGCAGGTTTTACACAATTTGAACTCTCTGAATTAATAGAAATCGACGACAAGCAGCTGGGTAAAATTGAGCGCGGGGTGCATTACCCGAGTGTGCCGACTTTCCTTAAAATAATAAAAACGCTAAACATCAACATAGAGGAATTCTATTCTGATAATTCCGCATCTGTATCGCCTCAAGAAAGCAAGCTTATGCGGCTTATCCGCGCTTCATCACAAAAAGAACTTGAGTTGGTATACAAAATTTTGGAAGTCATCCGCAATAATTAATTTTTCCTTAAGGTTTTCTCTTTTTTGACAAAACAGTTGTATAAATATAATGTGTATGAGATTTATTATTTGAAAAAGGAGAGAATATTATGATTAAACCATTAGGTGACAGAATTGTTATCAGAATTATTGAAGACAATGAACAAACTTCAGGCGGTATATTTATCCCTGACAGTGCAAAAGAAAAACCGCAAAAAGGTGAAGTTGTAGCAGTTGGTTTAGGTAAAATCAACGATAAAGGTGAAAGAGAACCTATGGATGTTAAAGTAGGCGACATAATCCTTTATGCTAAATATTCAGGTACTGACATCAAAATGGACGGAGTTGAATACAAAATCCTGTCTGTTAAAGATGCTTTAGGGATACTTGAATAGTTTTTTAAGACGTTAGGACGCTAAGACGTTAAGACGTTAAGTACATTTAAAGTAATAAATACAAGGAGAAAATAGAAATGGCTAAACGTATAGTTTTTGAAGAAGAAGCAAGAAAATCACTTCTCAAAGGTATAGATGCAGTTGCAGACGCAGTTAAGGTTACACTCGGACCTAAAGGTCGCAATGTTATCTTAGAAAAAAAATACGGGGCACCGCAAATCGTTAACGACGGTGTTACTATCGCTAAAGAAATTGAGCTTAAAGACGGTTTGGAAAACGCTGGCGCTCAACTGTTAAAAGAAGTTTCATCCAAAACAAACGATGTAGCTGGTGACGGTACTACAACAGCATCAGTTCTGGCTCAGGCTATCGTTCGTGAAGGTTTGAAAAACCTCACAGCAGGCGCAAACCCGATGTCTATGAAACGCGGTATTGACAAGGCTGTTGACATCGCTGTTCAAAAAGTAAAAGACATGGCTAAACCTGTTAACACTAAAGAAGAAATCGCTCAAGTTGCAGCAATTTCAGCAGGCAACAATCGTGAAATAGGTGAACTAATCGCAGAAGCAATGGAAAAAGTCGGTCACGACGGCGTTATTACCGTTGAAGAAAGCAAATCTTTCGGTACAAACTTAAAGGTTGTTGAAGGTATGCAGTTCGATAAAGGTTACTTATCACCATACTTTGTAACAGATGCTGAAAGAATGGAAGCGGTATTAGAAGACGCTTATGTTCTTTGTGTAAACAAAAAAATCAATCTTATCGCTGACTTAGTTCCGGTATTGGAACAGGTAGCACGTGACGGCCGCTCATTATTGTTAATCGCAGAAGATGTTGAAGGTGAAGCCCTTGCAACACTTGTTGTTAACACAATGAGAAAAGTATTGAGAGCTGTTGCGGTTAAGGCTCCTGGATTTGGCGACAGAAGAAAAGCTATGCTTGAAGATATCGCTATTCTGACAGGCGGTCAAATGTTCACCGAAGAACTCGGTATTAAACTGGAAAACGTTACAACACAGATGATGGGACGTGCAAAACGCGTTACAGTTACAAAAGACGAAACAACAATCGTTGTCGGTGACGAAACCAAACAGGCTGTTCAGGAACGTGTAAGATTAATCAAAAAACAAATTGAAGCATCTGATTCTGAATATGATAAAGAAAAACTTCAAGAACGTGTTGCAAAATTATCCGGCGGCGTTGCATTAATCGAAGTCGGTGCAGCAAGTGAAGTTGAACTTAAAGAACGTAAATTAAGAATTGAAGATGCGTTGAACGCTACCCGTGCAGCTAACGAAGAAGGTATTGTACCTGGCGGCGGCGTTGCACTTGTAAGAGTTCAACAGGAATTGTTAAAAATGCTTGAAACAACAACATTCGCATCAGATGATGAAAAAATCGGGTTCAAAATCCTGACTTCCGCTCTTGATGTACCTCTAAGAGCAATTGCACACAACGCAGGTGCTAAAGCTGATGTTGTAATTGATGCTGTATTGGCACATCAAGGTGCATATGGTTATGATGCGCTTAATGACAAATACGTTGATATGGTACAGGCTGGTATAGTTGACCCTGCTAAAGTTACCCGTTCAGCACTTGTTAATGCGGCATCAGTCGGATCAATGCTGTTGACAACAGAAGCTGCTGTTGTTGATATTCCAGAAGAAAAAGCAGAAGCTCCAATGCCTGGCATGGGCGGTATGGGCGGAATGATGTAATTCCGGCACAAACGACTTTAAGACTATGATAGAGCGGGGCGGACTTTTTCAAAATCCGCCCCGCTCTAATTACTAATAAACGGCGGGTAAAATATTTTTTACCCGCCGTTTATAAAACTATCTGTCTTTTTTAACAGGCATGTCAGGTCTTGCAGGACGATGCATTCTGTCCGGATGATGCTTTTTACCCGGTCTGAACTCTCCGTGATGACGATGACAAGGACAATCACAATCCATGTGATGATGCGGCGCTACAACCTGCGGCGGCATCATTGGCATAATAGGCATTGGCGGCTGCGGTTTCTTTACTGCGCTAAATAAGCATAATGCCAACAGGCAGCCAAAGAATGAGCCTAAAATCATAAGCAAAAATCTGCTCAATTCCTTTTTGTCGCAATTGCATCCTTTTGTTTCTGTTTTAATTTCTTCGTTTTCTGACATAATAAAATCTCCTATATAAACTACCGTACATAGTGTACACCTATATAACGAATTATGTCAAATTTTTGTTCGTTTTTCATAAAAAATACTCAAAGCCAAGAAACATCTGCGGCTTGAGTATTTTATATATCTAAAACATTATTTATTCTTCGACTGGTATCCGGACAAATTCACCTAAATTTTTAGCCTCAAGTGCTTTATCCATAATTTTATAAGCTTTGTTGTCAGATATTTCTCTGCCTTTTTCATTAAACCACTGACCGTCTTTATAAGTTAATAAAACTTCGCCGTCAGTATTCTTAAAGGTTTGTTCTGCATATTTACCTGCATTACGTGTCGTTGTAGAGGTGATGTCAGAAGGCATCAGGTAATTGCCTCTTTTTGAAGTCAAAATGCCTTGCATATCAATTGATTGTGACTTAATATTACCGGCATCATCATAAAGATTGGATGCGACTGTTTGCGTACCAAACATATATTCATGAGTATCTTGTGATATAATTCTGCTTCTATCCTCTGAATAAACCGTATTTAGTGTATCAAATCTTCTTGTGGAGAAATTGGCAGATTTTTCTGTCCTTGTTAATGTACCATTCTCATTTCTCGTCCACGTTACAGGACCTTGAGTATATCCCATGCCGGTGTTAATAGTTTGGGTATATGTATAACTTTCACCCGGTTTTAAATTTGTGATGGATGTATTAATTTCTTCACGCGTTAGTTTTCGAGGTTCGTCCGTTGCAGCTGAATTATCTGATTGCTCAGGAGCCTCTGCTGCTTTTGTTTCCGGTGATGTAGAAACAGGTGTATCGGCTTTAATCTCAGCTCCTAATGTTCCATTTGGATTTATTTGATAGTTCTTACCGTCTTTTGTGAATACCATTGAGTCACCTTGAGGAGTGACTTTATATCCAGCCTGTATCACCGAGTTGATATTTGCCTGTTGTTCAGGCTTTTCAAAGCCACGGTAAACCGGAGGCTGATCTAAAATTTGAGTATCCTGTTTTAAATCTTCAACCGGTGTTTCTTGAGTAGGAACTGAAACTTCATTACCTAGACTTCCATCTAGATTTATTTCATAAGTTTTACCGTCTTTTTGGTAGAGATAAGAGCCATCACCAAGCGGTAACAGTTCATATCCTTCTTTAGCCAGTTTCATAACATTTTCTTCAACAAGAACTTGTTGTTCAGCATCATCTGCTCCGCCAACATGCTCTGCTAACTCAGCATCAGATACATTCTGATTGTTATCAGTGTTTGCAGCTTTAAGGAAAGCCTTTATTTCATCAACAGTAACTTCGCCATCTTGGTTAATTGAATCTAACGCATCAAAGGCTTCTTGAGCAACCATTTTGATATCTGCTTCACTAAAACGTTCTTTTACTGCCGGATCCATTGACTGGTATTCATAGTTAAAATATTCTTCAAAGTTTATATTTCCTTGTTTGTCACCGTAATTGTTGTTTATTGTATCAAATAATTCTTGTGCTTTTTTGTCTATATTACTTACATCAACACCGCCATTATCCTGTGGCTGCTGAGGCGTATTTGCTTTTAAATTGTTTATATATTCTTTTAATTCTGCCTGATCAAGAGTTTTACCGTCTTTTTTGAATATAAGTGTAGGTTCGCCGCCGATGTTTACATAAGATCCCTTGATATCTTCCGGTAATTGTGCATCTTGAGGAAGTCCTAATGCTGTACGCATCTGGTTATCCATTTCTGTTTGGGTAATGTATTTGTTTTTACCGAATGTAGAAATAGTGACCAAATTGTCACCCAGTTTAGATGCGCCGGTTTCAGGATCTTTTACAACAAGAGATCTTTGCTTGTTGCCGTTTTCATCTTCGTAAACAGCTATTTGTTGTTTCTCGCCGTTAACTTCACGTTCTAAGATTTTTGTGCCAGCCGGAAAATCACCGGTAATATATTCGTTTTTACCTATAGTTTTAGTTGCAGCTAATGTATCGCCAAGAGTACCGTCCTCATTAATAGCACGGCGAACTTTTTGTCCGTCGACTGTTACAACGGCTATATCCTGCATTTTTCCGTCAACTTCGCGTTGAATTATTTTGCCGCCGAGTGATTCAATATTACCTTCTGTTATTTGTCTTTGTGCACCGTGCGGAAGACTTATTGTATCCGGAATATCAGGTTCCTGACTTAACCCTTGAGGTTTGGTATCAAGTGTAGGCGGTGTCGGCGTATCAGGAGTTTCTTGCGGCGCAGGTGCTTCTTGAGCTTTACCCGTTAAAACAGCAACAATTTTGTTAAAAATTCCGGCATCAAACTGCATTACCTGACCGGCTTGTACCTGAAAGTCGGTTTTCCAGTTATTGTCACCGTTATTTTGCCCGATACGGGAAACGTTATTGCCACCGGAGAAAATACTGTCTTTTCCAGCCGTTGCATTTGCCTGCTGGTTTTGATTAACAAGAGTCATTACTTTTTGCCAGTCAGACAGTTTGACATTCGTAAGTTTCACACCTTGTTTTTCCAGGTGTGCTTTAATTGCCTGTGTTATACCTTGTCCATTGCCAACTGTAATATTAACTGACATAAGCTCTCCTGATTTTTCTTCTATAAATTAATAAACACATTAAAAATAGCGTAATTTCAGAAGTTTAACTTATCGTTACAAAAGTTAATATTTAAATAGTTCACTGGAAAGATATCTTTCGCCGTTATCAGGAAGAATTACAACAATATTTTTATCATTGAATTTTGGGCGTTTAGAAATTTCCAACGCAGCAAACATTGCCGCACCGCCTGAAATACCGGCTAAAATACCTTCTTTAAAGGCAAGGTTACGTGCTGTTAGAATTGCATCTTCATCATTTACCGGAAAAATTTCATCAACAAGATTTTTGTCAAAATTTTCAGGAATAAAGTTTGCCCCAATACCTTGAATTTTATGCATGCCGGCAGATTTACCAGCCAAAACCTGACTTGACGCCGGTTCAACCGCAACTGATTTTAAATCAGGATTTAATTCTTTTAAGCGTTTAGCACAACCGCAAAGTGTTCCCCCAGTACCGACACCGGCAACAAGAACATCAACTTTCCCGTTCATATCATGCCAGATTTCTTCAGCGGTTGAAAAATAATGGCTTTCAGGGTTATCAGGATTGCTAAATTGCTGCGGGATAAAAGAATTTTTTATTTGTTTATGGAGTTCTTCTGCTTTTTCTACAGCTCCCTGCATTCCTTTTGCCGCATCTGTTAAAACAAGTTCAGCCCCGTAACCTTTCAAAAGCAGCCGGCGCTCAAGACTCATACTCTCTGGCATGGTTAATATCATCCTGTAACCTTTTATTGCACACGCAAAAGCAAGCCCTATCCCTGTATTACCGCTTGTCGGCTCTATTATAACCGTATCCTTATCTATAAGTCCTTTTTTTTCTGCCCGTTCCAGCATATACAAAGCCGGGCGGTCTTTTACTGACCCTGCCGGATTAAAATATTCAAGTTTTGCCAAAATATTTGCACAACCTTTATTTAATTTATTTATTCTGACTATAGGTGTGTTCCCTATAAGTTCCAACATATTATTTGCTAACATATTACCTCCTGTTTTTACTGTTGCCGTAATCTTTGCCTACTGTACGACCGATTTGTTTGAGATTTTCCAGAAGGCTTGAATAATCCACAGAAACCTTATCCGGATAAATCTCATACATTTTTCTGTAATCCAAGGCTGTAACATTCGGCATTACAACATTAGCCCCGCTTTGCAAAGCTATATTGCGTCCGTTTTTGACAAGTGTTTCCATAGCTGTTGTTGCCGGAATGTTTATGCATGGAAGCAGAAGTCTTGTAATTGCCATAACCTTGACAGCTAATTCAAAATTGCCAGCCGTAAAATTACCCAGCGGTGTGTCTTTATGCGGAATAAAAGGTCCTATCCCGATCATATCCGCATTTAATTCCTTAAAAAATAATATGTCATCAGCCAGAGCTTCTATTGTTTGTTCAGGAAGTCCGACAAGGCAGCCGGTTCCTGTTTCAAATCCAAGTTTCTTTAAATCATAAAGACAGCGTTTTCTGTTTTCAAATGATGCTGCCGGATGTAATTTTTTGTATAATTTTCCATCAGTGGTTTCAATTCTTAGTAAAAATCTGTCAGCACCCGCGTCTTTTAAAATTTTGTATTCTTCAAATGACATCTCGCCGACGCCAAGTGTAACAGCTACATCCATTTTTTTTATTTGTTTTATTATTTTAGCCAGCAGTTCTGCTGTAAAATAAGCATCTTCACCGCTTTGAAGAACGACTGTTTTATACCCCAGTTCAACTGCTATTTTAGCGGTTTCGATTATTTGTTCGGGTGTGAGGCGGTATCTTTCAATATTTTTATTCTCTGCACGGAGTCCGCAATAAAAACAATTTCTTTTACAAATATTAGAAAATTCTATCAAGGCTCTCAAATGAACCTCATCACCGACAAATGTTTTTCTGACCCTGTCTGCGGCATTGAATAATTCTGTGTTTATACTATTGTCCGATAGCAATACCGTTATTTCTTCTTTTGAAAGACAATGTTCTTTTTCGGCTTTTTCAATAAGTTTTTCCATATTCAAATTATACAATGAAAAAAAAGAGCCGATAAAATATCGGCTCCTTTGGAAAGTAACTATTTTTCAACCGGAGGTTGAGGAGGAGGTACTTCCAATCCTTGCGGATGCGGTCTTGGACCGTATCCCGGCTTGAAATCACAAGGTTTGTTTTTGTGATGCTTTTTAAATTCTTTTTCGAATTTTTTGCGGCCTTCTTTTTTGATTTTATTAAGTTCTTTTAGTTGTTTTTCTGTGAGTAAAGCCTCAAAATCTTTCATATTTTTAATCTGTATTTCATGCATTTGTTTTTTCAATTCACGAATTTCAGATTTTAAAGCAGCAATTTTTTCATTTTGCATTTCAACAGCCATTCTTGTACGTTTTACAGCGTCAATTTCGCCGTATTTTTGTTTAATTTGTTCTTTAATCGGCTGCATTTCTTTGCGCGCTTTCATCCGATTTTCTTTTGCTTTTTGAATTTGTTCATCTGTTAATTTTAAACGTTTTTCAAATTCAAGTTCAGCTTTTTTACGTTTTTCACAAGTAGGATTTTGCGGACATTCTTGTTTTACGGCAGGTTCAGTTTTTGCGGTATCAGCTGCTTCCTGCGCCATAACCGCAGGAGAGATAGTTAATGCCAGTAAACTTGCTAAAATAAGTGTCTTTTTCATCATAAGAGTTTTTCCTTTCATTTAAAATTACAACAAATCTTTTAAGGTTTCAGCCAATTCTTTTTTGGCGTTGTATAGTCTTGATTTCACTGTTCCGACAGGACATTTAATTTTGTTTGCGCATTTTTCGTATGAATAACCGTATATTTCACACATAAGAACAACTTCTTTAAATTTCGGTTTCAACAAATTTATGGCAGCCATTATTGTCTTTTGTCGTTCATTTTTTATCAGTTTTAATTCTGGTGTATCTTTTTTATCCTTTATGGTTATAAGTACATCATCATTGTTTTCGGACCAATCCTGATGTTTGCGGTATGCGGATTTGAGATAATCTTTGGAAATATTTTTTGCAACGGTATTAATCCAGCTTTTAAAAGAGCCTTGCTCTTTGTATTTATCAGCGTTTTTCCACACTCTCAAAAACACTTCCTGCTCTAAATCTTCATTATCCTCTTTTGTTATCAGCCGGATAATACCTCTTACATTTGCTTTATTCTGTTTTACGAGTTTGTTAAAATCCATTATTCCACCATTATAAGTCCGTATGAATCAACAGGCAGTCCTAAATCTTCGGCACTCAAAGTTGTACCGTATCTTATTGTGTCGGAAATATCTGTGTTGAAATTCACAAGACCCATCACAGTACCGCTTAACAACATTGCACAAATAGCACAGGCTATTTTTAACTGTGCAACACGTTTACGTTTTTGAACAAAAATCGGTTTGACTTCTTGCAGCAGTTTCGAAATATTTTGCATTTTTTCATGTTCAGCCTGACAATCCGGACATTCCTTTAAGTGTTTCTCAAATGTCTTTTCGTCGGCAAAAATGAATAAACCTTCATATTTTGTACATTTTTCGTTCATGTTTTAACCTCTGTACCTATATAACGAAACTCCTTTTTAAAAAGTTCATTTTTTGATTTTTATTTTAAACAAACTTCCTGCTGTATAGAAATATAATACCACAAATTATTGAAATACAAAATAGTTCGTTGTATTATGGTAAATAGCAAAATTTTTTTTGTTTGATTTTTATAAGTTCAGGAAAAAACATGGCTTATCAGGAACATTTAATAAAAACATTTGAATATATAGCAAAGAACCTTAAAGCTACGCATACCGTCATGGCAATTGCGACAGTTAAGGGTATTTGCCGTCCGACTTTTACCATGATGGATAAAAAGGAGAAACCTGAAACAAAAAAATACACAGCATTAAGAGAGGGGATTACCGAGGCTGTCGCAATACCGGTTTATTTTATATGCGGAGAACTTGCAGGATTTGGCGCTAAGGTTCTGCGGAATGTTCAGGATGCCGTTAATATAAAGAAAGCCAAAAAGCTTGCCGAAAAAACAGGCGACATCGTTGATATTGAAAAAATCAAACAATCTCCTGAAATGACTAAAAAAATCGCTAATAATTTAAGATTTTTAGGTGTATGTGCAGCTGCACTCCTTGTTATCCCGTCTGTATGTTCCATTGCTATAAAACCTATTGTTGATGAAATTATAAAGCCGCCTAAAACTCCTGAGCCGCCAAAAATTCCGCCGCAAAATCCTTTACAGCAATTAAAACCGATAAAACGCCCTGATATAAATGCATTTTTAGGCTCATACGGCATGAAAGTAGGTGGCGTATGATTACAGCAATAACAAGAGCACTATCTTCAAACGCTCTGACAGCTATGGCAACAAATACCAGCAGTCAGATGATATCTGAAACCACTCTGAAAGCCATAGGCAGACCAGGAGCTATCCTTGTTGATAACAAAATTTCTGATGATACAAAAAAATACGCTGCGGCTAAAGAATTTTTGTATCAGGCGACCTGTCTTTTAGTTTTCGCAACAATTATTGTTCCTATATTTAAGCATGGAACATTTAAACTAGCTAAAAAATATTTAGGTCAGGTAAGACCAGAAATAAACCAATTTAAAAACGCAAATGAGTATCTTGATTATTATAAACTTGCAACCAAAAAGATGCAAAACAGGCTTGCCTCATTAAGTAAAGATCATTCAGAAAACAAATTTACGCCAGAATTGCGTAAACATTTGAAAACAACTGAACACCCGGAAACTTTTAACTGGATAAAAGGCGCAATAGAAACCGGCAGCTTTGCCGGGTCAGTTCTGGGGCTTGCAATTCTCGCTCCGCAAATAAGCCATGCCACAATTCATCCGGCATTAAGATTTTTGGGGCTTGAAAAACCGGTTGATAAAAAATTAGATAAGCAGGCATAAAAAAATATTAGGGACTTATATAGCAAATTCCACTAAATAGATTAAAACGGTTAACAATGCTTAACAATCACCGTTTTTATCCTTGGAATTATAAATCTTTCTAATTGTTTTGGCGAAATCAGACAATGAGTCATCCCTGTTTTCAGAGATTTCTTTACTAAAATCTTTTACTTCCTCATTAAAATGTTCTGCGTATTTTTTCTTAAAATCTTCGTCCGAGTTGGAGTTATTACGTATAGTATAAAAAACATTAATAGTATCTTCTAAAAGTTTTTTTAATTCTTTCTTATTGCTGGCTTCATACTTGCCGTCTTTAAGGTATAAACTATCTTCAGGTAATCTGTTCAAAATAAAATATTCCGTAATTGCAGCAACAAAAGTCCGCTTTTGCATAATTGTTTCAGTATTGTATATTAAGCCGTAAATATTAAATACATTTCTATAAAAATCTTCACATTTTTCAGATTCAGCGATAATATTCACAAGGTCTCGCCCGCAAATCTTATGCAGCCCTCTTTTGATTTCTATTATATTTTCTATATTTTCCATCTCTAATTTCTTTCCAGGTAATTTTTGTATCCTGTATATTCTGTAAAAACCAGATACATGCTTCACTAGATTTCATCTTTCTTGTATTATACCTGAAAACTGCTTCATTTACATAATTTTGTGTATGCTTTACTGAAATCACAATATGAACATTTTCTACCCGCTTAAATCCAGACCAAACACATTCTATAGTGTTAGTGTGAATATTTTTATCATTCTTGTTCACATAATTTCCCTTGCTATGAACTACCGTAGCCTGCTTATAAAGAGGAGGTAACTTCTGATAACTCGGGTTATCATCACTGTATAAAGTTGAACCTTTTTCTACATATTTTAGGATTCCTGCATTTAATGTACTATCTAACATATTTGAGATAACTCTAATAACTGAGTCTCCGTTTCGTTCTACAAATCCTTGTAACAACTTTTTATTTTGATTAGGTATTTGCTTTACTTTTAATTTTTTATCATAGTGCATATTCTTTAGAGAACCGCCTGCATGATACTCGTCGACTTCAACAGTTCCGCTTAATTTCTGGTGATTTTCTTTACCCATGACATTTCTTATTTTATGCAACATATTCCAGGCTGCTTTGTAAGAAATTCCGTAATCTCTCATAACAGTAGTAGCTGCTAAACCGCTTTTATCTGAATTTTCCCGAAAAATTATTTCAAACCAGATAGTTAAATCTATTTTTGTACCCTGAAAAAGTGTTCCAGTAAGAATATTAAATTCCTTACCGGTGTTTTTACATTTGTACCAGCCATCTTTGCACTTGTATACCTTAGAAGTTTTATCAAAAGGGCTGACAGGTTCACCTTCCCAAATAAGTTCTTCCAAGAATCTTATGCAATCGTCATTTGTTCTAAAGATTGTCCTTAAATCTATAAGGTTTTTAAAATTTTTACATAAAGTACTTTCTATATTCATCGCTATGCATATATAAAGTTCTTCAGCATTGTTAAAATTGCCTTTTTGTAGAAATTTATTAAAATTTTTCTTTATTAACCTGCGTGGAATTGCTTTAGAGCCGCTGTACAAATCAGCTAATTTAATTGGATATGAAATTTTTGTACAACTGCTGTTTCTCAATCCTGCCTCTTAGTTAGCTTTATTCCATCCTCAAAAAAATTGCACGAGAACTAAACTCATCATAATGATGAATCTATTCTTAACATATATGTCTATAGAGAGCCCTTACAGGTTGCTATTCGACGATATCGGGGGATTTATATTCATTTTTTAGGGTGAACAGTTTCTATTCTACACTATGGTACCGAAAATCGTCAACTAAATGGCTGCTTTGAGTTAATGCTACATTTTTTCATGCACCGAATTTTTAGTGAATGGTGCAGAAAGAAGGTAGTTATGAAAAAACACATTGCAGAACCATTGAAAAACAAAAAAGATATTCAGGTAGTTGAAAAATACTTAAAGGAACGAAACAAAAGAGATTACGTAATATGGGTGCTAGGTTTAAATTCAGGTCTTAGAGTATCTGATATTGTTGCCCTTAATGTATCAGATGTAGTTGATAAAACACATATCACAATCATTGAAAAGAAAACAGGGAAAAGAAAATCTTTTTACATAAATGATAAATTAAAAAAGGTATTAAAGGATTTTACAAAAGGGAGAGAACTTAATGAACCTTTATTTCTAGGAAAACAGGGGAAACGTTTGGACCGTTCACAAGTATATAGATTTATCGTAAAAGCATGTCGTGCAAATGGGATAACGGCTCACGTTTCAACGCACACGCTCAGGCGCTCTTTCGGCTATCATCATTATCAAAAATTTAAGGACCCCATTATTTTGCAAAAAATATTTAATCATAGCAGTCAGCGAATAACACTTATGTATATTTCTGTAGAACAAGATGAGATAGACTTAAGCTATAAAAACTTTGAACTGTAAATTTTTGAGCTAAAGTTTTGCCTCATCATGATTTGCCCCAATTTGTTTCATAGCGGGGCAATAGTTAGAACGTTTGTAGTAAATGGGTTTTAGAAGAGAAAGAACAAGTTAATATTATAAAATTGCAACATAACGAGGACTGTTTACAGTTTGACAATAGTCCTTATTTCGCGTATATTTACTATTAAAAGGTGTACTGTCTCATTATGAAACAAATTGGGGCAAAAAACAGTGGAGAATATTGTGCCGGTAGCTGGTTATGAGGATAAGCAAGATTTAACATTTTTTACCAACGAGGAAGGTCAAAAACTCGAAGACCGATTTAAGCGAACGCTAAAAGATGTAAAATATTTTGACATATTGGTGGGTTATTTCAGAACAAGCGGATTTTACAAACTATACAAAGATTTTGAAAATATTGAAAAAATAAGAATTTTAGTAGGATTAAATGCGGATAAAAAGGCTGTAGAAACAATTCAAACAGCTAAACAAATGCCTATAAACTTTGAATCACATACTAATGCAAAAGAAATTTCGTCAGAAACATTTGTTGAGGAAGTTTATGCTTCTGATGATAATTATGACGTTGAACACGGGATATATAAGTTCATTGAGTATATGCGTTCCGGAAAGTTGGAAATAAAAGCATACCCCAGTTACAATATCCACGCAAAAGTATATATTAGCAGGTTTAAAGAGGATGACAGAGATTTCGGTCGGGTAATAACAGGTTCAAGTAATTTCTCTGAGTCGGGACTTAATGCCCAGTACGAGTTCAACGTTGAGTTAAAAAATGCAGCAGATGTAAAATATGCTCTAAATAAATTTGAAGAACTGTGGGAAAATGCAGTTGATTTATCAGATGTTTATATAGATACAATTCGGGAAAAAACATGGCTTAATGATACTATTACACCTTATGAACTTTATCTGAAGTTTTTATACGAATACTTCAAGGAAAACCTCCGGAAGAAAGACGCTTTAGATATACAACTGCCAAAAGGTTTTATGAAGCTCGAATATCAACATGAGGCAGTACGAACGCTTTCTGATATTGTTGAGGCATACAACGGTGCGTTTATTGCGGATGTTGTTGGACTTGGAAAGACATATATTGCTGCAATGTATATGCAGACATTGCCGGGTAAAAAATTAATAATTTGTCCGCCGCCAATTATAGAATCGTGGCAGGATGCGATTTCAGATTTTGGTGTAAGAAGTGCAACAGTTGTTTCACTCGGCAAATTAGAGCACATAAAAAGAAAAGGATATGATGAGTATCAATATGTTTTTGTTGATGAAGCACATAGATTTAGAAACGAAAATACCGAACAGTATCGGTTATTACATGAAATTTGCTATGGCAAAAAAGTTATCCTGATAACAGCAACACCATTAAATAACTCAATTTATGATTTTTATCCTTTAATAAGATTATTTCAACCGGCAAATGACAGTACAATTCCCGGAGTAAAAAATCTTGAAGAATTTTTTAGGAAGATAAGGATAGAGTTAGACAAGATAGATAAATCCACTCCTGAATATTTGGAAGAAGTTAAACGAGTTTCTAAAGTTGTCAGGGATAGAGTTCTACACCCGATACTTATAAGAAGAACTAGAAACGACATTAAAGAATATTTTAAGCAGGATATTGCTGACCAGAATTTAACGTTTCCGGAAGTAGATACCCCTCATAAAATTATTTACGAGTTTGATAAAAAAACTGATGCTATTTTAAACGAAACTATCAAAAAGATAAAAGAAGATTGTGAATATGTAAGGTATAAACCTGGCAATAATTTAAAAGATGAATATAAAATAAATGATTTTGCTAAAACACAGGAACGAAACCTTGCTGGATTTATGAAGAGTATGCTTATAAAAAGGCTGGAAAGCAGTAAGTATGCCTTTTTACAAACAATAGACCGTTTTATTCAGTCTTATGATGCTTTTATTAAAATGTATGAGTCCGGAACTGTATATATCAGTAAAAAAATAGATATTTATGATTATCTGGATAATGACGACGAAGCAGCTCTTATAAAAGAGTTAGAAAAAGACTCAAAGTCAAAAGCCTATACAAAAGAGCAATTTCAACCTGGCTATATTGAAAAATTACGTTTAGATTTAGACATACTTCATTGGATAAAAGATACTTGGCAGCAAGTTCCTACCGATTTTAAAAAAGATAAATTTCTAAAAGTCTTAAGAACAGACAATCAATTAAAGAACAAAAAAATAATTATTTTCACTGAATCCATGGAAACCGGATTGGATTTGTACAATACTCTTGAAAAAGAATACGGCGATAAGGTATTGTTTTATTCGAGCGGAGTTTGCCGGTATAACGGAAAATCAATAGGTAAAAATTATGTTAAAGAGTTGATTCATCAAAATTATACCCCAAAATATTCGGTACAGAGAGATGATATTAACATTTTGATAACAACTGATGTTTTGGCAGAAGGTATAAACCTGCACCGTTCTAATACAATTCTTAATTATGACTTGCCATGGAACCCAACTAAAGTCCTGCAACGTGTCGGACGTGTAAACCGTATCGGGACTAAATTTGATAAAATTTTAATTTATAATTTCTTCCCGACATCAACATCTGACAAAGAATTAGGTTTAGAAAACAGTATTAAGGCGAAAATACAAGCCTTTCACGATACATTAGGAGAAGATGCAAAGTATCTTACAGATGAGGAAGAAACAACCAACCATAAACTTTTTGGGGAAAATTTCTACAACAAACTTAATAATAAAGATACGTACAATGACGAGGGCGAAACAGAAAATATACAACTGAAATATATTTCTATTTTAGAAAATATTCGGGAAAATAATTTAGACCTGTTCAACAGGATTAAATATCTGCCTAAAAAGGCAAGAACGGCACGTAAATATACAGTAGAAAATTCGTCATTGATAACCTTTTTCAAAAAAGGTGCATTGAACAAAATTATAATATCTGACGGTAAAAAGTATGAAGATTTACCGTTTGAAGATGCCGTCAAGTATTTTGAATGCCCTCCTGATACAGTAAAACAAACAATTACTAAACAATATTATGACTTACTTGATTTTAATAAACAACAGTTTATACAAAATGACATTGCGGAAGAAACTGTTACTAAACGCGGCGGTTCATCAAACCATAAAACAGTTAAATTACGTATTGAATACGCTATAAAAGAAGGACGATTAACGGACGTTCAGGAAGATTACCTGAAAAAAGTTCTTGATTTGTATAATGCCGGAGTTGTTCTGAATGAAACAAGCAAGAAAATCAAAAATGAAATTGCCAAAACAACAGATAGTCAGGATGTTTATAACAGTGTAAAGAAGAATATACCTGAAACATATTTTACTAATACAAGGGTAAAAGAAAAGCCAAGCGAATCTGCCAGAGAGGTTATCTTATCAGAGATGTTATTACTTTAACTTAAATTTTTTTGCGAATGGAGGTTACTTGCAAAAATTTAAGGTGTTTTAATGAATAAGTTACAGGCTAAAAATTTAATAGAAAATACTTTTAATAACAGGTTCGACAAAGGTCAATTCAGGAATTTTATTATAAATCTTCTTGACAAAATAAATGAAACTAAAGCCTTTAGTGTTGGTCAGGCACAGGTTAAAGAAGCATTCAGAAAATATGTATTATCTTATCAGAGAATAGGACAATACACTGATAAAAAAGGGAACATTATCGATGCTTTAATAGTGCACCTTAATGATAAGTGTTCATTAGACAGAAGCAGAACCTTTTTAAGAAATTTTGTTGCGGATTATATGCGGACGAAAGGGAAAGAAAATGCTCTTGTAGCTTTTTATCGCGATAATTCTGCTGACTGGAGATTCTCTTTTGTAAAACTTGAAATATCTTTGAAACAAGATGATAAAGGCAATGTAAAAGTTGCAAATGAATACACTCCGGCTAAAAGATACTCATATCTTGTCGGAGAACTTGAACCTAACCACACTGCACAATCAAGATTAGTAGAACTTTTAGTAAAAGAATACCCGACACTGGAAGAAATTGAAGAAGCCTTTAATGTCGAAAAAGTTTCAAAAGAATTTTTCGCTCAATATAAAGAACTTTTCTTGCAGCTTGTTGATAACCTTAAAGACATTCGCAGCAAAGATGACCGTATTAATTTTGAATTTACAACAAGGTGTATAACAGAAGCAAATTTTTGTAAGAAACTTTTAGGACAGCTTGTATTTCTGTATTTTATCCAGAAAAAAGGCTGGCTTGGAGTTCCGAAAGGTGCAAACTGGGGCGAAGGAGATAAACAGTTTTTAAGACATACCTTTGAGAAAGCTCTAACAGAAGGTAAAAATTTCTTTAATGATTATCTGGAACCGCTTTTCTATAATGCACTTGCAAACGGTGAACGTGATGAACAAATATTTGATTTGCTGGAGTGTAAAATTCCTTTTTTAAACGGCGGGTTATTTGAGCCGTTAAACGGGTATGATTGGGTAAATACTGATATTCAATTTAAAAACGATATTTTTTCAAACACTGAAAAAAACAAAATCGGAGATACGGGTACAGGTATTTTAGATGTTTTTGACAGGTACAATTTTACGGTAAAGGAAGACGAACCGTTAGAAAAAGAAGTTGCTGTTGACCCCGAAATGCTCGGTAAAGTTTTTGAAGAATTACTGGAAGTTCAAGACAGAAAATCAAAAGGTGCGTTCTATACCCCTCGTGAAATTGTTCATTATATGTGTCAGGAATCTCTAATAAATTATCTTGCAACAGAACTTAATGCAAGTGAAGATGTTGATTTTGACGGTTTAACCAAACAGGATTTAGCTGATTTTATACACCATTCGGACCAAATATCCGACAGAGAAGCAATCGCAAGTCAAAAAGAAAAATCGACTTCTGTTTACAAACACATTATATCCGGAAACATACATAAAAATGCTGAAGCTATTGATAAAGCCCTGGCAGATATTAAAATATGCGACCCTGCAATAGGTTCCGGAGCATTTCCTGTCGGGATGCTGAATGAAATTGTAAGAGCAAGAATAGCTTTGGTTGATTCAGGTTACTTACCGCAGGCTAAAAAACGTTCCGTGTATGAATACAAACG
>CALUQJ010000017.1 GCA_944322865.1 Candidatus Gastranaerophilales bacterium | reverse complement strand
ACTGCCTTTTTTTTTGTAACAAATTGTTAATATAAGTTGTAAAAGTCTGAAGATTTTAAATGTATGTGCCGTAATCATATATGTAAAGTTACAATTTCAGAAAGGACTTTTCACTATGGGAATGGCAGCCAGTCAGGCACGTCTACTGAGTATAACAGCTCGTTTGACCGATAATGAACAATCAGGTCAATCAGTTTCCTATGCAAAGGAAAGACTTGCAAACCAGACTGATCAGATTACGGCTGAATATAACAATGCTCTGTCAGCAACAAAATATACTGTTCTGACAAGCTTTGACGGTGCGTCTGCTAACTATAGTGATTTAAGCTATGCGGTTATTACTGGTCCTCAAGTAGCCGAATTAGGTAAACAGTATATCGTATCTGATACCAAAGGTCGTGTACTTGTAACTGAAGATCTTGCTGATATATTCAAACAGAGTAATGGTGATTTAACAAAGTTTTTGGCATTATGTCCGGGCATGAATGGTATTTATACCGGTGGATATTCAATTGCTGATATAAATCCTGATTTAAACGTAAATGATCCTGAAAAAACAGAAGACCATACAAAAGCAGAAGAAAAAATCCATGATGCCTGGGATAAATATTTGAAAAGTGTCGGTATTGAATTTGGCGATGACGAACACGATTTTGGTTTTGGCTGGATGTCATTCGGAGAATCCGGATCAGGTTATGCGACATACACTCCTGCCGGTCAGGGTACAAAGCCTATTAACTACAGTGGTACGACCAAAGAGCAGCGTGAATTATATGATTATGCCGTTGCTTTAACTGAGGCTTATTGCAGTACTTCTACAACTCCTACTAATACTGCATACAATGCCGAAAATAAACAGATGATTACATACTATGAAAACATCTTCTACAGAATGCAGTCAGGTGATTACTTTACATACACAGACAGTGCAGCTAAAGCAGCAGATGATCCAAGCCACTATGTATTAACTCAGGTTGATCATGATATAAATAAATCACCTTTAACTGATATGTCAACTTTTGTTGATGAACTTAAGCAAGGTAATTTCAAACTTGAATACTATTCAACATCTGAAGGCGGTTTTGTATCTACTACATTGAGTGAAGATGAATCTATTCAGGAAGTTAAAGATGAAGCTAAAATAGCTGCTGCTGAAAGAAAATACACTCAAGCATTAGAAGATCTAGAACGCAAAGATAATAGATTTGACCTTGAACTAAAGAAACTTGATACTGAGCACAACACTCTTCAAACAGAATACGATTCCGTTAAAAATGTTGTTGACAAAAACGTTGAAAAAACATTCAGTATATTTTCTTAAAACAGATTTTCCCTTTCCCTATTTTCCCTACCAATTTTATAAAAGCTCCCGTGAGGGAGCGTTTTTATTTTAAATTAAAAATGCTAGGATTTATCCTGGCGTAAAAGCTCTTTTTCTCTTACTGCAATGGTTTCTTCATAGCTGTTAATTTTATAATTCAGGCGTTCAATAGTTGACTGTATTGCATCACGTTTTAGGATAAGCTTTTGTCGTTCATCAATGAGAATTTGTTTTCGCTCTGTAAGAGTTGAATCACCTTCATAAAACAGTTTTATATATTTTTTGAGTACCTCAATCGGCAGTCCTGCTCCTCGCATGCATTTAATAAATTCCACCCAGTTACAGTCAGTTTCCGAATAATCACGTATACCGCTTGAGTTCTTTTTAACATTCGGCAGCAGTCCTGCTTTCTCGTAGTATCTGAGTGTATCAACCGGAATATCATATTTTTTGCTTACTTCTGAAATTTTCATGTTTTTACCTCACTCTGCATATAGAATACAACTTGAAGTTAACTTTAAGTCAAGATTTTATTTTTTATTTTACATTCCGTTACACGAGAAATTACTGTATATCAAATTTTCTGACAAGCCATTCCAGCAACGGTTTACAGTCACCGAATTTAACGCCGTAACCTGTTTCATGCTCTTTATTGGTCAAGAATTTATACCCTACATTAAACGCTAAAGGTTCCTGAGTACAATTCAAGGCTTTATATTTTTCTTCAGATATTGTTTTATTTTGAGCGTCCACAACATTTGAATAATTCAAGCCTTCAAAAGCACAAAAAGGCACTTTTGTACTTCCGTCATCACGATAATACATTAAACCGAATGTCCTACATATTATACCGCGGTATTCATACAAAGAACATGCATCATTTATTAAAAAAGGACATTCATGCATAAAATATTCTTCTGTAGATGTGATTTTTTGTTCGTTAAGGTTTATAATTTTATTTTTTATACTCTCTTGTATTGCGCTATCAAGTTTTTTGAAGCCGAACATCAAATATTCAAATTCAATCTCAGTAAAGGGATAATTGCCATGCCGGCAGCATTTAGAACAACCTTTTTGGCAGCAAATATATTCCTGCTGGTTTTCAAAAAAATCCGTAAGTTTTTTATTTAGATATTCCAAATATGTAATATAGTTATACAGGCTCATTGTATTTAGACATTAACAATTTCAGGTAGCTGACTATTTTGTAAAGCTGGACAGAGTGGGAGGATTTAACAAGCACGCAATCTCCGTCCTGAATCAGTTTAAGTATGTCCTTGTTAAGGGCAGAGTATTCAGGATACCATGCTCCGGAATATTTGTCTTTTATAACTTCCCACAGAACTTTCATTTCTTTTCCGCAGAGCAGAACTTTGGACGGCTGAACTTTTTCTATTACATCTGCAAGCGCAATGTGATGTTGTATTGTTTGCGGACCGCCTTCTGCCATATCTCCGAGAATAAGTACGCGTGACTTGTCTGCTCCGCCAAACATTTTGGCAAAACCTTCAAGAGCTGCTCTCATAGAAAGCGGATTTGCATTAAATGCTTCATCAACAAGAACTATTTCGCGATCTTTTTGAATTTTCCCTTTAAAAATTTCACCGCGACCGGCAAGAGCCTGAAATCTGTTAAGCCTTTCAACCGCATCTTCAACCGGCAGTTTCATATCATTAATCACCGCAAGGACAAACGCCATATCCAATACTAAGTGCCGCGGCAAAAAAGAATTCATTATGCAATCTTTCCCCGGCAGATGAATTATATTTTTTTCACCTGTTTCAATTTTTATATCTGCATTATCGCTTTCTCCAACCGTAATAATTTTGAGATTTTTTTCTTTTGCGGCATTTTCTATTATGTTATAATACTGCATTTCCCGATAAATAACAGCAACGCCTGTCGGTGGTACCGCATCAAAAATTTTGGCTTTATTACGAGCAATATCTTCCAGGCTTTGATGTTCTTTCAGGTGAACAGGAGCAACATTTGTGACAACCGCATAGTCAGGACGCGTTAATAATGAATTTCTTGTCATGCCGCCGCCAAGTGAAGTTTCTATAGCCCAATACGGAACATGCACGGAAAAATTTGACATATTCCAGCTGATACCCCAGGTTGTGTTTGCCTGATTCAAGTTAGAAGAAACGCCATAGGGTTCAAGCACATCGTAAAACATTTTGGTCACAGTTGATTTGCCGGAGCTTCCGGTCGTTGCAATTACTTTTCCTTTGAATACTCGTCTTATAAATTTTGCAAAATAAATTACCGATTTACTCAGATCCGGAACTTCTATTATCGGAATATTTAATTCCCAAAATCGTTCTGCTTTTGTGCAGACAAGTGCGCTGGCTTTATCAAAAACTTTTTCCAGATTTTGTTCTGTAATCCCGATTGTTTCCTCACCAAGCCGCACAATTGCAATATTACCGTCCTCAAAGGAACTGTGCGTTATTTTAATACCTTTTGAGTTCCAACCTTCATAAAAATTATATAATTTTGCTTTAGGGTTTGCAAGTCTTACCCGTTTTTCATTCCAAAAATCCATAATACAAATTTTAACATAAATTTTAAGTTACGGCAACTAATTCAATTTTAAAACTGCACTGTGACGATTTGTTGTTGCATTCTCATTTCTGTACGAGAAAAATAAATCGTTGTTGCAGACTGTACAATAAGGGCATACATCAATTTGCGAAACGCCTGTTTCTAAAATCTGCTGCCTGTTTATACCTTTCAAATCCACAAACAGTTTTTCCCCGCGTTGTTCTGACAACCCTGTTTTATCGCTAACCGTTGCAAGAAGCTGCTCTGCAACATCTTGCCCGACATTATAACAGCATTTTGATATAGCAGGACCGATAACAGCAATTATATTTGAGGTATCTGCATTAAATTCTGATATTAATATTTTCAAAGTTACCACTGCAATTTTTTGCGCTGTACCGCGCCAGCCGGCATGCGAAACCGCTCCGATATTTTGTTTTTTGTCGTAAAAAATTATCGGTGTGCAATCCGCAAAGTTCAGAAATATTCCAATATTGGAATCGGTTACTATAAGCCCGTCTGTATCAGGATAATTATTCTTCTCTGGCTTTGCAATCTCAACATGTGCTGTATGGGTTTGGCAAGGCGTAATTAAATTATCAGAAGAAATATTCAGATACTGACAAACCTCCTTCTTATTCTGTGACACAAGCTGCTGCCAATCAGGTTCTTTTGATTTAATACAGGTTTCGCGTGTTGTAAAAAAGTGTTTTACATCCAGCAAATCTGATTTAAGTATTTTTTTCCCGTTTATGTAATCAAAATAAAACATAATTTTATAATACACCAAAAATAGGTTAGGTTAACTATACAAATTATTGAAATTATATTGTAAAACCATATTGAAAAAATAAAAAGGAGTATAAAAATGAAAGACAATTTTAGAAAGTACACAACAGAATTTATCGGTACATTTTTTCTTGTATTCACAGTCGGCTGTACGATTTTGTTCGGGCAGCCCGGAGTCATTCCTGCCATAGCAATAGGCGGCGCCTTAATGGTAATGGTATATGCCGGCGGCAAAATATCGGGCGGACATTACAATCCTGCTGTATCTTTAGCGGCAGTGCTGCGCGGCTCATTATCATCACATGAACTTATACCGTATTGGATCGCCCAAATTTTAGGGGCACTTGCTGCGGCATTTTTACTTTCTCAAATGGTACTGCCCCCTATCTTTAATGATATTATCACCTACGAAACAACTGGGCTAATCATTGGTGAATTTTTGTTTACGTTTGCATTATGTTATGTTGTTTTGTTAACTGCTACCTCAGAAGATACTATAGGCAATTCCTACTACGGACTAGCCATCGGAGCTGTCCTCACAGTGGGGATATTTGCTGTCGGCGGCGCTGTTTGTTACGGAGCGTTTAACCCTGCTGTTGCCATTGGTTTAGGCAAAATGTACATAGCTGACTGGTCACTTGTTGTTTTAACGATTCTTGCTAATATACTTGCCGGGTTTGTTGCTGCTTTTGTTTATAAATACCTTAAAAATATATATTAGAGGGATGTTGTGGGGAGCCGGCGCGGCGTATGCCGCGCCGGCTCTTTTGTGTTATAATAATTGTACAGGCAGTATGAAAAATATAAGGAGAATTTATTTATGGATTTTAAAGATGGTGCACAATTTGATCCCGGATTTGTACAGCATATTTCGGCTTTTGTTCCTAATATTGAATATGCTTATGGTTCCCTTAACAGATTCAAAAACTTCGGGATGAAAAAACAACAATTTAAAATGCTCTTACCTAAAATCGAACATTTACTTGAAAACTATCTTGGTTTCTATATGGGGTGCATGCTCTGGGCTAGTTATATCAAAAATCTTGAGGATACTCCGGTATTGAATAATTTCGGCTACGGTATGGATTATGATGAAAAAGAAACTCTTTCAGAAGTTGATTTTATCCTAGATTATATTGTGCAGCTTAAAAAAGATGTAAAATATTACACCGGTAAAGATTTTTCACTAGATTCAAACAGTATGAATATTATAGAGGCATATCGTGCATTTTTAAAAATCAATGAGGGGTTTACCAAAGTACAAAAAACATCTGACATAAAACTGCCTGAAGGGTTTAAAAATACCGGTAAAGACGAAGAAATTCTTCAAAAAATTGAAGAAGTAATTGAAACCGGCAGTCTTAAAGATCTGGTTGCCTTGAGCGGAAAGCTGTTATAATGGATATAAGACAGAAACTCTATCAGATGTTTATTCTCGGGACAGAAGGCGGCGATTACAGCGCTGCACTCGAACAGGGGCTTGGCGGTATAATCTTTTTTACAAAAGATATTCAAAGTACCGCACAATTTAAACTGCTTGTTGAAGATATAAAATCAAAAGCACTAATACCACCCTTGTTATCAATAGATCAGGAAGGCGGTAGGGTTGAGCGTACAGAAAATATTCATAATGGTAAAAAATATCTTTCCGCTAAATATGCCTATGCCAAAGGTGAAGATTTTCTCAGACGCCAGACAGAAGAAATTGCTCTTGAACTGAAAAATTTCGGATTGAACTTAAATTTTGCCCCCTGCATTGATGTCAACACTAATCCTAATAACCCGATAATCGGTGAGCGTTCATTTTCATCCAATCCTGATGAGGTGATTAAAGGGGAAAAAATAGTTTCTGAAATATATAAAAAAAACGGGATTATCCCATGCGTAAAACACTTTCCGGGACACGGTGATGCCAATTCTGACAGTCACCTGGCTTTGCCGGAAATTGATCTGCCTCTTAATGAAATGGAACAAATCCATATAAAACCTTTTGCCTCTGCAATAGAAAACGGGATTGAAATGATAATGGCGGCTCACCTTCACTGCACCTGTTTTGACAAAAATATTATTCCGGCATCACTAAGCAAAAATGCTCTGACTTATTTACGGGAAATCCTCGGATTCGAAGGCGTGATAATTTCTGATGATATGATTATGAAAGGCGTTTCTGCATACTCGCCTGTTGATGCTTGTGAAAAAGGTATAAAAGCAGGACTTAATATGTTTATTTACCGCAACTCAACCCCTGATATTATTAATATGTTAGAAACACTTGCTAAGAATGCACTTATTGATAAAGAACTCTATAAAAATATAGAAAAATCATACGAAAAAATAAAAACACTAAAAACAAAGTATTTATGATAAGAAATTATTACAAAACATTAAAAATGATAATAATTCCTACTTTACAAATATTATATTTTGCGTTACTATAGACATGTAAATTAAGAAAGGTGGTTAACGATGAAATACGTATGTACAGTTTGTGGTTGGTCAACAGAAGCAGACAAGGCTCCTGAAAGATGCCCGCTTTGCGGCGCTACTACTTTCAAAGAAATTGGCGGCGGAGAAAAAGTTTACGCATGTGAACACAATGTTGGCGACGGACAGGTAGAAGATAAAGAAGTTATGGAAGGTTTGAGAGCTCACTTTACCGGCGAATGTACAGAAGTAGGTATGTACCTTGCAATGGCAAGAGTTGCTGAAAGAGAAGGATATCCTGAAGTTGCAGAAGCTTACAAAAGATATGCTTTTGAAGAAGCAGAACACGCTTCTAAATTCGCTGAATTATTAGGTGAAGTTGTTACAAATTCAACCAAGAAAAACCTTGAATTGCGCGCAGAAGCTGAACACGGCGCTTGCGAAGGTAAGTTAGCTATTGCTAAACGCGCTAAAGAATTAGGCTATGATGCTATTCATGACACGGTTCATGAAATGGCTAAAGATGAAGCTCGTCATGGCAAAGGTTTTGACGGATTATTGAAAAGATACTTTTCATAACAGTAATTTATAAATTAGAAAAAGTGCGTGAAAGTTTAACTTGCACGCACTTTTTTATTTTACAGAACGGAACTTTTTTACGCTTTCACTAACTCTTTAACTTCTTTGCGTTTAACCTTGCGGGTAGCAGTGCGCGGTAAAGGCTCATGTGACACTACAATATTTACAGGTCGTTTATACTGGGTTAATTGTAGAGAAAGTCTTTTGACTTCATCACGCATAAGCTTGTTGACAGTATCTCTGTCATATTTATTTTCAACATCCTCTGACGGAACAACAACTGCCACAATTTCTTCTGTACCGTCTTTTGCTCCGAAAGTTCTGGATACTCCGAGTACACACACTTCACTAAAGTACGGACTTTTTTCAAGAACAGCCTCAACTTCTTCCGGAAATACTTTTTTACCACCTGATAATACTATCATATTTTTAATACGACCGGTAATATATAAATGTCCGTTGCGGCGTATTTCACCTATATCTCCGGTATGCAGCCAGCCGTCCTCTGTAAATGCAGCCGCAGTAAGTTCCGGCTGGTTATGATAGCCTTTCATAACGGCAGGACCTTTTAAAAGCAGTTCACCTGTCTGTTCGTCGATTTTTGCCTGAAAACTTTTTAAAAGCGGTCCGACAGAAGCAAGATCGCGGGATTTATTTGTGTTAACAGAGGCAACCGGACTGACTTCTGATAATCCGTAGCCCTGATAGATTTTTATACCAATTCTTTCAAAAAATTCACCTACTGATAAATCCAGCGGAGCACCGCCTGACATACAGCCCATAAAACAGCCGCCGAATTTAGCATGTATAGGTTTAAACATAAGTTTTTTTACTGTTGCAAACGGGATATATTTTGCTATTGCAAGCATTGTTTTGAATGCAGTGCGCACCGGTTTCGGTTTGCTTGAAATATCGCTCTCAATTGCGGTTTTTAAAAGTTTCAAAAACGCCGGTACAACAACCATAAATTCAACACGTTTTTCTCTCATAATACTTAAAATATCACGCGGCTTAAGACTTTGCGTGTAATATATTGAAAAACCGAAATTCATAAATGTAGAAAATCCAACCGTCATTTCAAATAAATGGTTCATAGGAAGGATTGAAAGAATGTTAATCGGACGATTTGGAAGGAAACTGCTGAAAGCTTCACTCAAATCGTCAAGCTGCGCAAACATATTGGCGAAACTTATTTCAACCCCTTTTGGCGAGCCGGTTGTGCCTGAGGTATAAATAATGAAAGCTGTTGCTTTAGAACTACGCATTACCCATTTGTGTTCATAGATATTCGGAAGTTCATAAATACTTTTTAAGCCGTTTGTGCAAGGCGGTTCATCCATTACAAGAATTTCTTTGATTGACGGAATTTCTTTTTGTAGCTCAACTGCTTTAGCTATATTTGCCATAGAAACCAGCATGACTTTCGGCTGACAGTCAGAAAGGATATTTCTCAGTTCGTATTTAGTCAGCTTAACATCAAGCGGGACTGTTGTAAGTCCTGAAATTATAGACGCAAAAACTGCAACACCAAATTCTGGTTTTGATTCAGAAAGTATTGCAAGACAATCACCTTTTTGAACTTTTACCTCATCCATCAGATAACAGGCTACTTTTTTGGATAAAAGACTCAAACCTTTGTAGGTAAATTCGCGCCAGCCGAGTTGATTTTTAATTCCAAGAGCAACTCTGTCTGCATAATTGTTTGTTCTGTCTTCCAAAAGTGTTAAAGCGTTGTATTTTCTCAATCCCATTTTTCGGTTTACTCCTAAAAACTGTCCTGATAATAGAATATAATTTCCGTACTTAAAAGTCAAGATATGAAGATATTTGTATTATAATAAGGATAGTGAATTAGGGAATTACAGGATGAACAAATGAAACAGGTATATATAGAAACAATGGGCTGCCAGATGAATAAATCAGATACAGAAAGAATGCTTGGCATGCTTGCACATTTTGACTATGTTGAAACTAAAACCCCTCAAGAAGCTGACTTGTTGATGATTAATACATGTTCCATAAGACAGTTGAGTGAAGATAAAGCTTTCAGCGCAATAGGCTTGTGGGGAAAATGGAAAAAACACAGACCTGATTTAAAGATTGGTTTTTGCGGCTGTGTTGCCCAGCAAAAGGCAGAAGGTATACTTAAACGCTGCCCTTATGTTGATTTTGTACTTGGTACACATACTATTTACAGACTCCCGAATATTATAAAACGAATTAATCAAGGGGAACGGGTTTGTGAATGCGAAGAAACCCACAAAACCGAAGCTGATAAAGAAAAAGATTACGAGATCAAACGCGTAAAAAGCGTTAATGCATGGATTCCGATAACAGAAGGCTGTAATAATTTTTGTACATATTGTATAGTGCCGTATACAAGAGGGCGTGAGCGCTCCCGAGAACCGGAAATAATTATTAAAGAAGCGCAAGATGCGCTTAAGCATGGATTTAAAGAGATTACACTTCTCGGACAGAATGTTGACAGCTACGGCAAAGATTTTAAAGATAAAAATTACAGATTGGCACAACTTTTGAGAGATTTAAATGCACTTGAAGGTAAATTCCGTATCCGGTTTGTTACATCTTACCCGACAGATATTACCGATGAATTGATAGATACGGTTGTTGAATTGGATAAAGTATGTGAGTATTTCCACATCCCGATGCAGTCTGGTTCTTCAACTGTTTTGAAGGCGATGAACAGGCGTTATGACCGTGAAACCTATGCAGCTATTGTTAAAAAAGTACGGGATAGAGTTAAAGATGTTACTATAACAAGTGATTTTATAGCAGGCTTCCCTGGGGAAACCGAAGAACAATTTGTAGAAACCCTTACTGCAATTGATGAATTTGAACTTGATTATTCAAACACCGCGGCATATTCTCCGCGCGAAAAAACAGTTGCCGCAAAATGGGTAGACAAATATATTCCCGAAGATGTTAAAACAGAACGGCTCGCAAGATTAAACGAACAGGTAAGAATTAACTGTCTGAAATCAAACCGGAAATTTGTCGGACGCGAAATGGAAGTTTTGATAGAAGGTTTTGAAAACCATAAAGGTCAAAACGTAATCACAGGACGCACGCGTAACAACAAAATTGTACACATACCTTGTGATAAAGATTTAACCGGAGAATTTGTAAATGTTAAAATAACCGGCGCCAAAACCTGGTATATTAACGGTGAATTGCTTAATGCAGAATATGATAAAATTCCAACGGCTACATTCGCGGCAAATTAACCGTCTTTACAAAATAATTATATTTTTTAACATTTTCCACATACGGTATTTGTAAAAATTTATGTTTGTGTGATACTTAAAATATAGCTAAATATATAATAGCAAAGTACTAAATAATTTAATGTAAAAAAGGAAAAAAGAAATGGCAAGAAAAACTCCATTAGAAAAAATCAGAAACATTGGTATTGCCGCTCACATTGATGCAGGTAAAACCACTACAACCGAACGTATTCTGTTCTATACCGGTAAAACTCACAAAATTGGTGAAGTTCACGATGGTGCAGCAGTTACCGACTTTATGGAACAAGAACGCGAAAGAGGTATTACAATCCAATCCGCTGCCGTAACAGCAACCTGGAAAGGACACCAGATTAACGTTATCGACACCCCTGGTCACGTTGACTTTACAATTGAAGTTGAACGTTCATTACGTGTATTAGACGGCGTAGTTGCAGTATTCTGTGCGGTCGGTGGTGTTCAATCACAATCAGAAACAGTTTGGCGCCAAGCTAACAGATACGAAGTTCCGCGTATGGTTTTTGTTAACAAAATGGACAGAACCGGCGCTAACTTCTATCGCGTTGTTGACCAGATAAGAAACCGTTTAGGTGCAAACGCTCATCCTATCAGACTTCCTATCGGCGCAGAAGCAGATTTCAAAGGTCTTATCGACTTGTTTGAAATGAAAGCTTATATCTACACTAACGATTTGGGTACTGATATTCAAGTTGAAGACATTCCGGCAGACATGCTTGAAAAAGTTCAACAATACAGAGAAGCACTTGTAGAAGCAATTGCAGAATGCGACGATGATGTTATGATGAAATACCTTGAAGGTGAAGAACTTTCTATTGAAGAATTGAAAAAAGGTCTGAGAAAAGGTGTTTGTGATAACAAAATTGTTCCTGTAACTTGCGGTACAGCTTTCAAAAACAAAGGTGTCCAATTACTTCTCGATTCAATCGTAGAATTGATGCCGTCACCGGTTGATGTAAAAGCTATAGAAGGTGAACTTGAAGACGGAACAAAAGTTGAAAGACATTCATCAGATGATGAACCATTCTCAGCTTTGGCATTCAAAGTTATGACAGACCCTTATGTAGGGCGTTTGACTTTCTTGAGAATATATTCCGGTAAATTAACATCTGGTTCATATGTTCTCAATGCTACAAACGGCAAAAAAGAACGTATTTCAAGACTTGTTCAAATGTACGCAGATCAACGTATAGAAGAAGATGAAGTTTACGCAGGCGATATCTGTGCTGCTGTTGGTCTGAAAGACACAACGACAGGTGACACTCTGTGTGACGAAAAATCACCGATTATCCTTGAAAGAATGTCATTCCCTGAACCTGTTATCTCGGTTGCTATTGAACCTAAAACAAAAGCAGATCAGGATAAAATGGGTATTGCACTTCAAAAACTTGCTGAAGAAGATCCGTCATTCAAGGTTAAATCAGACAACGAAACCGGTCAGACAATTATCTCCGGTATGGGTGAACTTCACTTAGACATCATCGTTGACCGTTTATTACGTGAATTTAAAGTAGACGCAAACGTTGGTAAACCGCAGGTAGCATACCGTGAAACAATCCGCGGCAACGCTGATCAAGACTCTAAATTCATCCGTCAATCAGGTGGTAAAGGTCAATACGGTCACGTTAAAATCAAAATTTCACCGGCAGAAGAAAATGCAGGATTTGTATTTGAAAACAAAATTGTCGGTGGTGCAATTCCGAAAGAATACATTGAACCTGCAAGAAAAGGTATGGAAGAGGCGCTTGAAGGCGGTATCTTAGCAGGCTTCCCGATGATAGACGTTAAAGTTGAACTTTACGATGGATCATACCACGAAGTCGACTCTTCTGAAATGGCGTTCAAAATTGCAGGGTCTATGGCAATCAAAGAAGGCTGCCGCAAAGCAAAACCTTGTATTCTTGAACCTATGATGAAGGTAGAAATTGAAGTACCGGAAGAAAACACAGGCGATATCATCGGCGATATTTCATCCCGCCGTGGTCGTGTTGAAGGTATGGAAATTATCGAAGGTACAGGTATCCAGAAAATTAACGCTATTGTTCCGCTGGCTGAAATGTTCGGATATGCAACAGACATCCGTTCAAAAACTCAGGGACGCGGTACTTTCTCAATGGAATTCAAATGCTACGAACAAGTTCCTGCAAATATCGAAAAAGAAATTATCGAAAAATCAGGCGCTGCAAAAGCATAAGAATTTATATAATAAGCCAAAACGAGGATGTAAAATGCATCCTCGTTTTTTTATGATTAATATTGCATGTTCTGTCATAGCACTAAGAAAGCCACTATACGGGATATTTTTAGGTAAAATAAATCTAAAAAGTGGTTGATTTTATATTGTAGGTAGGTCATAATATATATATTGGCTATTGCTATAACTTTAAACGGGATTAAAGCGATAATTATGGAACAAATTTCAATTATGGCAAGTGCAGATTTACGATTAATAGAAACTTTCTAACGCAAAGGACAATGTATTTTGGAAGAAAAAAAAATAGTAGACATATACACAGATGGAGCTTGTAGCGGGAATCCCGGTTCGGGTGGCTATGGAACAATTTTACGATATAGAGATGCAACCGGGAATTATCACGAAAAAGAATTGACAGCCGGCTTCAAAGATACCACAAACAATAGAATGGAGCTAATGGCCGTAATTGTTGGCTTAGAGGCTTTGAAAAAGCCTTGCAAAATAAAAATTTATTCAGACAGTAAATACATTATTGACGCATTTGAACAAAAATGGATTGATAACTGGCAGCGAAACAACTGGAAATCAGCGAATAAAAAACCTGTAAAAAACGTAGATTTATGGACAAGACTTCTTGCTGCTATGGAAAAGCATGAAATAGAACTAATATGGATAAAAGGTCATGCAGGTCATGAATTTAATGAACGCTGTGACCGACTTGCTGTGGCATCATCAAAATCAGATAACCTGTTGGATGATAATAAAACATAGCTTAATTTTTGTAACGAACTTATTTCCTTATTCCCTTATTTATTAACCGATATTTGTTAAAATGTTATAAAAAAACTCCCATTCGGGAGTTTTTTTTGCTGTTTATTAAATCTGTTATGCACTGCTGCCGCCGTAGTTTGGTTTGAGGTTTTGAGCGCTGTTCTTGACATCCTCTTTGGCTGCTTCTTTCCATTCTTTGTTGAGTTGCAATTCGCTTTCGATTTGCGCCTTGCGAACCTCCAAATCTTCTGCCAGATCGTTCAACGGCTGTAACTGCATTTCTTTCATCGTTTGTGCATCTTGCTCGGCCTGTGATAGTGCAAATTGCAATTGACTTTGTGCCTGCATTTGCAATTGAGATGACAATTGTGTGAATACTGATGTTTTTGTCGGATCCGATGTATCCGTGAGTGACGATAGACCAGCTTGCATCATTGCTTTCTGCTGAGCTTGGAATATACTCTGCTGATAATTTGCACGTGCCGCATTCTGGGAGTACCTTAATTGAGAATTAATCATATTCTCAACATTTTGAGATTGTTTTTTTGCCATACGAATACGAGACATAATACTGGTGAGCTGAGCATTCAATCGGTTCTGCTCTCGCGTCAACATTAAATTGATAAAGTTACTGGTTAAAAAACCCATGTCTCGACCTCGTATTTTTTACTCTTAAATATATAAAGTATATACTCTGTAGTAAATTGCTATATACTCTAAGTTTATTAACATTTCTTTACAATTGGTTAACTGTTCTGTGTAATTGCATTTTGGCTTTATTTAATCTAAAATAATCTTGTCCTAAAATAAGGAGTACACAAAGTGATTAAAGATTATTTTACAAGTAAGAATATCATATTTGCGGTTCTTGTAATCGCATTACTATTTATTATTCCCAAAATTTCCGGGATTTTAATGTTATTTTTCGGGGCATATGTAATTGCCTGCGCACTTATTCCATACATTAATAAATTAGAAACTAAAATGAAACGCGGCTGGGCGGTTGCAATTGCTGTTTTTGGCGGTGTTGCGGCTGTAATAGGGATATTTTTGCCTATATTTTTTGTTGCATATAAGGAAATTAAAACTTTTCTTGCATATTTTCCGCAAAAGTTACAATTAGTTACAAATTATTTAATGAACTTTCAAGTTCACGGAAAACGTCTTGCTGATTTGTTTGATTTAAATTCCATTATGGGGGCATCATCCACTTCCGAATTTGCGCATGGTGTATTCAGTCAGAGCTGGAGTTTGACTGTCGGGGTGTTCCAGTTTCTTGTTGTATCAATTGCATTAACAATGATTGTCTATTATATATTAATGGATAAAACGTATTTGAAGAAAAAGTTTATAGAATTTTTTCCGCCTGCTCTTAAAGAAAAAGCCGAACATATTTTGCGCTCAATAAGCGATAAGGTCGGGGGATACGTCAGAGCACAAATTTTATCTATGATTGCAGTCGGTATAATGACTACTATTGTGCTTATGATACTTGGCGTTGAATACCCTATACTTTTAGGGTTAATATCCGGTGTAATGGATATTATTCCGCTTTTGGGACCGGCGATTGCTTTGGCAGTTATTTTATTAATCGCTTATCCTTTAGGAATTGTAAAAATTGTGCTTGCTATTCTGGGATTTTTGTTGGTTCAACAGTTATCGAATTACGTTGTAAGACCGGTTTTATTTGGCAGATTTATGGCATTACACCCATTAATGATATTTTTGGCTCTATTTTTGGCGGAGCAATTCCTCGGCTTCTGGGGGGTTATATTATCCCCTGCAATTGCAGCGACTATATGCGTTTTGATTGACGAATTGTATATTATGCCGATCAACAACAATGAAGTGATTAAAAATGAATAAAGAAGTATTTTTATATAAACCTAATTCATGCAAAAATTCTGATTTTAATATGTGGATGGCGTTTCCGGGACCGTATTCATTTGCGCTGTCGTCACTTGGTTTTTTGTGGATGTTTAAATCAATTAACGAAATGGAAGATGTTAATATAGAAAGGATTTACACTGATACAAAAGAAACAGTTCTTCATAAGGATAAAATCAGTTTGTTCGGGTTTTCATTTACTTTTGACACTGATTTTTTGACTATTTTTGCTATGTTGGAGCGCTTCGGGTTTCCGTTAAAGTCTGCGGAAAGAGAAAATCCTTTGATATTTGCGGGTGGTCCTGTTGTGACAGCCAATCCCGAGCCATATAAGGATTTTTTTGATTTCTTTATTATTGGCGACGGCGAGGATGTAAATCTTGACGTTGTTAGAATTTGTAAAGAAAATAAAGGTAAACCAAAGTCCGAAATATTACAAAAGCTTTCAGAACTTGAGGGTGTTTATGTGCCTTCACTCAAGCAAGAAAAAGTTAAGAAGCTTACCAAAAAACTTTCTGAATGCATTTATACCCCGATATTAAGCGAGGGGGCGTTTTTCAAAAATACTTTTATAGTGGAGCTTGCGCGCGGATGCGCAAATAGATGCGGTTTTTGCCTTGCATCTTATTTAAATCTTCCGTTAAGGTTTATGCCTTACGAAAGTGTAATTAATATAATCAAACTAGGGCTTGGATACACAAACAAAATAGCACTTTTAGGAGCTCAGATAAGCGCTCATCCGCATTTTCATGATATTTGCGATTACATTTATCAAAAAATAAAAAAAGGACAAAAGATTGAAATGAGTGTATCTTCGCTCAGAGTAGACGCTATTACTCCCGATATAGTGCAAACCCTTGTTGCTGCCGGACAGAAAAATTCAACGCTGGCAATAGAGGCTGGCAGTGAAAGGTTAAGGAAAGTTATAAATAAAAATATAACAGAAGAACAGATTTTTAATGCGGTAAAAATTTGTCGAGAAAACGGACTTAAAGGTCTGAAATTTTACGGAATGCTTGGGCTTCCGACAGAATCACAAGAGGATTTAGAAGAACTTATATCTCTTGCAAAGCGTCTGAAAACTGAGTTTAAGGGATTTGATATTTCGTTCGGATTTTCAAGTTTTGTTCCTAAACCGCATACCCCGTTCCAGTGGTGCGGCAGAGAGGAAACTAAATATCTGGAAAATAAAGCTAATTTTATCAAAAAAGAACTCCATAAACTCGGAGTTTCAGCTTCAGTTTCCAGTATAAAGTGGGATTACTGGCAGGCAGTACTCTCGCGCGGGGACGAAACCTTCGCTGAATTTCTTATTGATGTCTATAAAAAAGGCGGTAAAATAGGTGCTTTCAAATCTGCTGCAAAAGTGCATAATATAAATACTGATTATTATGCCTACACCAATTTTGATCTGAATACACAATTACCGTGGGATTTTATTGAAATAAATCCGGGTACAGAATTTCTTAAGCAAGAGCATTTACGACTGCTTAAACAGGAACATAACCGGAATATTTAAGGCTTGCCCAATCTTCATAATAACTTATTTGTGTTGCTGAACCTGTTCTTATATAAACGCGGGCAATTTTTTCCAGCGGCAGATCTATTGCGTTACATATTGCTGCTTGTATAACTTCCGGATGGGTTACTATAATTATACGGTTTCCGATATTGTCAGAAACGATTTTATCAATTATTGCATTTACGCGGGCAGCAAATTCCTGTGTTGATTCTTTTTCGCCAAAAAGTTTTTTGTCAGGATTAGCAAAAGAGTCTTTAAATGCTGTCGGATTTTTTTCTTCTATCTGATCAAATGTCAATCCGTTCCAGACGCCGCAAGGTTTTGTATGAAGATCTTCTATTACTTCATAGTCCTCTTTATATAATTTTGCAATTATTTCAGCGGTCTGAACAGTTCGAACCGAAGGAGATGTATAAATTTTATCGTTCTTAACTCCTCTTTGTTTTAAAAATTCACATATTTTGTTAACTTCTTCATATCCGGCTTCATTTAACGGCGGATAATGCTCCGCGTCTGAAAAACGAAATTCATCAGAATATATAGTAGCCCCATGTGCTATGTATGTTATTTTACATTTTCTGTCAAAAAGCATAATCAACTCCTGTTTATTTTTCTTAATTATAACATACATTTTAAAATTTTGATAGTAGAATATAAATAGAAATACAACAGATATAGGAGATTTGTATGAGAGGTAAAGCTTTTAAATTCCCGAATAACATATCAACAGACCACATTGCACCCGGCAGATTGTTTCATTTGCGTTCAAATTTACCTGAATTTGCAAAGCATGTTTTGGAGGATGCAGATCCCGCATTTGCGTCAAAAATGCAAAAAGGTGATTTTGTAGTGGCAGGCAAGAATTTTGGTCTTGGCTCCTCAAGGGAGCATGCCCCGCAAATTATCAAAATCGCAGGAGTTGGGGCTGTTATTGCAAAATCTTTTGCCAGAATTTTTTACAGAAATGCTATAAATATAGGGCTTTTGGCTATAGAATGTGATACTGATGCAATAGATGCCGGCGATGAATTGGATCTGGATATTGAAAAAGGTATCCTTACAGATTTAACTAACGGGGCAATAATACCGATAGAACCGCTTCCGCCGGTTATGATTAAAATGCTTAATGACGGCGGACTTGTTGAGCATATCAAAAAGCATGGCGATTTTAAATTAACATAAACTACAATTTAGCATAAACTTTTGTAATAAATAAGGCGGTAAAACGGTGTTGCTACTTGACAATTTATTATAAAGATTGTTTAATTAAATTACACATTGCCGAAATTTTGTGTTGAAAATCGGTTTTGTGAGGCAAAAATAGGACGTAAGGGGCAATAAAGTAACATCTTAGCCGGAAATTCTTAAATTTTATCCCCGCAATGTTGTCACTGCCAGCGCCAGTAGTCCAGTCATACCGGAATGCGTAAGGGTTTCAGGATATGATTTTGCCGAAAAGGTTACACTAAGTTAAGGAGAAAAAAATGCCTACAATTAATCAGCTTGTTCGCAAAGAACGTAAAAAGCTTATCGACAAAACAAAATCTCCTGCGTTAATGGATTGTCCTCAAAGACGCGGAGTATGTACAAGGGTTTACACTACTACCCCTAAAAAACCAAACTCAGCACTTAGAAAAGTTGCCAGAGTAAGATTAACTAACGGTTATGAAGTTACTTCATATATCCCTGGTATCGGTCACAATCTTCAAGAACACAGTGTTGTTCTTATCAGAGGCGGCAGGGTTAAAGACCTTCCGGGTGTTCGTTACCACATTATCAGAGGTACTTTAGATACTGCCGGTGTTGCTAACCGCGCTCAAAGCAGATCTAAATACGGTGCCAAGAAAAATGCTAAAGCTAAAGGAGGTAAGAAGTAATGTCTAGACGTTCTAAACCGGCTAAACGTATTCCGTTGGCTGATCCTGTTTATAACAGTGTTGATATCTCTAAATTTATCAACAGAATTATGCGTCGTGGTAAAAAATCACTCGCTGAAAAAATCTTCTATTCAACTATGAATAAAATAGAAGAAAGAACTAATGAAAAAGCTCTTGAAATCTTCCAGAAAGCACTTACAAATGCTACACCATTACTGGAAGTTAAAGCAAGACGTATAGGCGGTTCAACTTATCAAGTTCCGATTGAAGTTAAAGCAGACAGAGGTTTTGCTCTCGCTTCTTCCTGGATTATTGAATCCGCTAAAAAACGCGGCGGCAAATCATTCATCGACAAATTAACCAATGAATTGATTGATGCCTCTAACGGCTCTGGCGCTGCTTGTAAAAAACGTGAGGATACTCACAAAATGGCTGAAGCTAACAAAGCTTTTGCTCATTACAGATATTAATATGCTCATTTAAATTACTCGATTGATAAATTTACCGAAACTGTTATTCAGTTTCGGTTTTTCTTATATTCTCCAAATCATTTCCTGCCGTTGTCATCTCTTTAATGTTATATAAATCTCTGAATGCAGCTAATGTCACCGGATTCATTATGTTTGGCTGACAGGATGACATATATATACTTTTGGCTCCCTTATGATTTAGCCGCACCATAGCGGCAAAAGCACTACTGTCGCATCGCGTTAGGAAAAAAGTCAGTTTATCTGAGTCAGCAGGAATTTTATCAAATAATTTGTTCATTAGCATAATGGCAAGTGTATAATCATTAGCAATGTTTATCGTATATATATTATCGCATTTCGCGTTGTAAGAAAAACTTATAACGGCTTCATTTTCTTCTTTTTGTGCAAAGAAATTTTTAAAATATTCACCTGTTGCACTCCCGGTATTCGAAAAACCGATTATATAAAGGCGTCGGAAAGTATTATCAACTAATTTATCGGCTATTTCCTGAAAATTTTGTTCAACTTCGTCCAAATCAAATCCGATTTTAACAGAATTTCTTTTTTGACCTTTGGTAAATCCTTTCGCCTCAAATGCCGCTTTTGTCAGTAGTTCTAACTTTCCGGAACTTATTTTAGCAACCCCTTTGGGCGGAATTGACTCGGTTGTAAATATTCTGCCGCGATATAAGTACTCAACATTATGTGCTTCATTTTTTGTCAATAAAATCGCTCCGGGAAATGTTGCAAAATCAAGCACTGAGGTTTCAACTCCATTGCCGAAATGCCCTTTTAAGTTTGAATATCGTGAAAAGTCAGTATAAGAATGTGCGATAAGAAGGCTGCCATTTGTATACACATTTACATCTGCATCCTGAGTATATTTAAGCACTTCTTCAAGTTCAGCCATGCTGTTGCCAGAAACTAAAATAGCTTTTCCTTTTTCTGTTGAACATGACACCTCAATTGAGCGGATTTTTCCGAAATTTTTAATCTTTATCTGTTCAAGTTCCCCCATAAGTTCTGCATTTAAGTCTGCCAAATCATATATATTCGCCCTTATTTTCTCTTCAGTAATATTATTCTGATTATAAAGGTTAACGGCTTTGATTATCGCTCTAATCGCTTTTGTGTTATCTATCTTATATTCAATAAGTTCAATGAGCGGAAAAGTCAGACTTTTGAGGATGCAAAAAAGAATTTCCGCGGAATTTTTTATTGCCGGCTCAAGACTTTTAAATTTATTCTTATAAACTTTGTCGCCTTCACTGATGAGTCTGTTCATATCCATATTGTTCTCAAACTTAATAGGTGAATTAAACTTGTCAAAAGTGCTTCCGTTTTGCACACAAAGATTTCTATATATTTTTTCTGTATTGATAAAGTTAGAAAATAGAGTATTAACAATAAAATGCACCTGTTCTTCGGTGTATTCACGCAAAGTAGAAAGATACATGATATTTTTAATCATATCCTGTTTAATTTGTTCATTTTTAGCCCCGAGCAGTTCTAATTTAATAACATAAAAAGCAAGCCCGCGAAGCATTACGAACATTACCTCTTGTAAGGCAGTTATTTCAGGTGAAATTGAACATATACCACGTGATATACAAGATTCATTGGTATCAGGTTTAAAATTGTTATACATAATATTTACCTACTCATTTTCACTTACAAATTCCATAATTTTATCGGATTCGTACATTTTTATGTCTTTTTCCGGTTCATAGAGAAAAGGTACCTGCTCCTTTCCGCCCAAGCGCAGAAGTTCATCTCGATTTTCCGCGTCTGTTACAACTTTTTTTAAATATTTAATATTATTGTTATCAAAAAATTCCATTACTCTGTGGCAGTATGGACAAGTGTCTAAAACATATAATTCGTACATAAGCCCTCCTTACAAATAAATATTAATCAGTTTTAAATAATTTTTAATTGCCTTATTTACTAATTTGAATTGATTAATTGCACACAGGAATTGTTTATATTAAAGTATATAGTATGGACAAGAAAAATATATTATTTGTATTCGGGACTCGTCCTGAAGTGATAAAACTAGCGCCGGTTATTTTAACTATGAAAAAGTATCCGGAAAGGTATAATGTTTTAATCTGTAATACTGAACAGCAAAAAGAGCTTTCTAATCAGACACTTGCATATTTTAACCTGTCTGCTGATTTTAATCTTGACGTAATGCGGGAAAATCAATCACTTGCAGAAGTACAGTCAAGAATATTGACTGCACTGGATAAAGTGTATGAAGAAAACAATGTTGATGCAACAGTTGTGCAAGGTGACACCATGACGGTTTTATGCGGTGCATTAACAGCTTTTTATCGTAAAATTCCTGTTTTCCATGTTGAAGCAGGCTTGCGCTCATACGATATTTATGAACCGTTTCCTGAAGAAGTTATGCGCCAGATGACAACACGTGTGGCTGAATTAAACTTTGCGCCGACCGAAAAAAACCGACAGGCACTTTTAAAAGAAGATATTTCTGACAGTAAAATATTTGTTGTCGGAAACACTGTTATTGATGCGCTTTTCTGCCTTTCTGAGAAAACTCTCAATAATGCAGGCAACTTCTTTATTGAGCAAAATGTTAAAATTGATGATAAATTGGTATTAATCACTGTCCACAGACGCGAAAATCACGGGGAACGAATAAACAAAATCCTTGATGCTATTGAATATCTGGCTAAAGAATATTCAGAGCATACGTTTGTTATTCCTGTCCACCCAAATCCTAACGTTAAAGATAAAATCCATTCGCGCTTGGCAAAATATTCAAATGTCAAATTGCTTGCGCCGTTGGATTATCCAAATCTGGTTTATTTGATGAAACATGCCAAGTTAATCCTTACGGATTCTGGCGGTATTCAAGAAGAAGCCCCGTCTTTTGGCTGCCCGACACTTGTCATGCGTTACGAAACAGAACGTCAGGAAGGTATTGATGCCGGTGTTTCTAAACTTGTCGGAGCTGATTACGAAAAAATAATATCAGAATCTGAAGAGATCTTGTCAGGAGAGTTTAAAAATACAAGATTAAAATCTCAAAATCCTTACGGTAATGGACATTCTGCGCAATTAATAGAACAAATAATACATAAGTATTTTTCATAAGCTAAAAAGCCCTTTAGATAAAGGGCTTTTGCTCTAATGTAACTCCTTTTGTTTTAGATCTTCGTTAAATTTTGGTACTGCCTTAATGTCTTCGCATTAGTATTCACTGGTATCGGCGTACGATTAAGCTTATAGTTTATACTCGGTATAGCAGCCTTATAAAACTCAATTTCACGGTCACGCATATTCATTTTGCGAATAATACGTCTGTTTCGTGATTTGATGTAATGTATCATAAGGAGCAAGAACATTATTGAAAATCCGGTCCAGAGTAATTTTTCACGGGCAAACCTGTCACCAATCGCAAGCGGTGCGGAGTTTGGAGTATTCAGAATAACGTTTGCGTCCGCTACATTTTCAGCATTTACATAAACTTTTATCTCATCAGGCGAAACGGATTCTACAATAATGTTATTCGCACTTGTAGTATTTTTGTATAATGTGTTCACATTGTCAGAAACAGAAATACCATATAGAGTCAATATCATACTATCATCAGATTTTATAGTCTTTTTGACACGGAATTTAGTATCAGAACGCAATATTACATTGTATCCGCCCTCTGTACCCTCCAGAATAACCGTGTTTAGAAAGTTTTCTGAGGCAAATGCTTGCATTGTTATTGTAAATATAAGCGTTAATAATAAAAATAATCTTTTCAACTTTTTTCCCCTAATCTTCTACACTGTTATCGTACTAATATTTAACACAATAAACATCAATCCACTGGTTTAAAAATTGATAGACCGAAAGGTCTATATAGAAGCTAAATCAAGGTAATTGACAGGTTTGATTTTAATTTAAATAATTTGTTAACAAATGTTACGAAAAACAACCATGTCTGAAATCAGACTTTTTAAAATTTTTTTATAATAATGTAAACGAGATGATTAAGGAGCAAGAGATAATGAACGGTATTACAGGTAAATCTTCAAGCAGAGCTAATCAAACAGAATCAACAAGACCAGCTAAAACAGTTGAAACAGCAGGATCACTTGCAATGAATTCAGCATTCAATTATTTTGCGGCAGAATCTTATGATTCATTTTCTTCAAGTAATCCGTTCAGTGTAAATTATGCTCAGTATGCAAATTATTCAGACGGCGAAACTGTTGCGTACAGTGGAGGCTTTCTGGGTGGATTTTCAAATGCAGTAGCAACACTAGGTTCAGCAGGCGGATTTTCAGGCGGCGGGGCTGCATCTTGTGGGGCTTCTTCAGGCGGCGGCTGCTCTGGCGGCGGATTCACTTCCTTCTGTTAAGATTTTTACGATAAAGCAAAATGCAATGTCTAAGTCGGACATTGCATTTTTTATTAGCAAGTAGTTGTAAATTTTTTGTAACAAACCATATTTATACAACAATTATATATAATATATATACTTATATAAATTATACACTACATGAGGAATTAGCCATGGTTGAAATTGGACAACAGACTTACACGGTAAAAAAAGGCGATTGCGCCTGGAAAGTAGCTGAACGACGTCTGGAAGCAAACGGGAAACAAGCTTCCAATAGTGAAATTACAAAAGAAATGATGCGTCTTGCCAAATTGAACGGATGCGAGAATCTCTTAGAGTTCAGCAATAAGTTTTTCAGTAAAATAGGCTCAGAATTATTATTGTCAGAACAGGTTGCAAAAGATAAAAATACATTGCCTGCCGGATATCGTGTTGAGATAAGCACTCCAGATACAGTTGCGCTACAGGATAACACAAAAATAGCTCGACGCGATTCAGTTGTACCGTTTGATAGTACTAAAGTTACGTCAGATGAAATATTGCAGCAACTTACTTCTAGAAAAGGTGAAAATCCTGAGATTAAAAAAGCAGAAAAACCTCTGACTGCCGAAGAACGAGAAATTGCAAGAATTAATTCACTTGCTACAGATACAGACAGAATTATAGAATATAATAAAAAGAATTACAACGGTGAATATTACGGAATTGTTGACAAAAAAAGCTGCAAACTGAAGATTTACGACAAAAACGGTAAAGTTGTCCAAGAATTAACCGTCGGTGTAGGCAAAAAAATAGGCGACCAGCTTGGTACATATTATATGGAACGTGTACAAAAAACAAAAGATGCCTGGAAGGCTGAGCAAGGACGCTATACAACACCTGGTGAGTTTACAATGGATGAACTTACAAAGGCTACACCAGATTACACCTCAAAAAAAGACGGCAAACCCAAAGTAATGATGTTAAAAGGTGATAATCGAGGCATAAGAAGCGGAAATCAGGCAATTCACATGGTTCCAAACAGTCATCAGGACAGGAATGCAAAGCTTGATTCTCCAACAACTGCTGACAACAGAATGTCTTATGGCTGTGTCAACTTGAAAGAATCTGATTACGATATTCTGGTGCAGTATATAGGTGAAGGTGACAAGGTATATATATTACCGGAAGAAAAAGGCAACAAACTTTTATTAGAACAGCAGTATGACGGAAGTTATAAATTTGAGCAACAATACCATAAAGATCAAAAACGCGGAATTGACAAAGAACTTGCATCTAGGGTTAAATATGACGTTAGACCTGAAAGAGATCCTGTATATATCGCAAAACAAAAAGCAGAACAAGAACGTCTTCTTGCAGAACAGAAGAAAAATGAATTTTGCTGGTATAATCCAATGACCTGGTTTAGTTAATATAATTTAATATTTTACAATTTTTTGGCAACAATAACCTTTCTTGAACTTATATAAATCAAGAAAGGTTATTGTATGAAAATTCAAAACTTAATTCCTGCATTACTTGTGGCAGCAGCACCGGTGTTAGCTTCATGTGAAAAAAAGGCTGTAAAAGAGGTTGCGCAACTCAGCAATGATCCTAAATTGCATACAATTCTGACAGATACATTTAGCACAAAGATGTCTGATATGACAAAAGTTGTAGAATTTAACAAACTATTAAAAAAATACGGGCAATCAAATGGCAATTATATAGTGATAGATAAAAAAAATTGCAAAGCACTTGTGTTAAATCCTGATGGCGATACATTGCAGGTAAGTGAAGTTGCACTTGGTAAACATATAGGAGACAAGCGTGGCGGCGGGTATATGGTTAAAGGTGCAAAATTAGCCGCATACACACCGCCCGGAGAATTTACAATTATAAAAGAGGGCACAAAAGCCGGTTCCTCAAGCGAAAGATTGTACGATCAAAGAGTACTCGTACTACAAGGAGATCATACGCAGGAAGCATACAGAAAAACACAAGTGTTAGCTCTTCACAGAGTACCAAGATCACCTATGGGAAAACTCAGAGAAGGCGTTCTGAAAAATAAAACGATTAAAGATAACAGAGTATCTTTTGGATGCGTAAACTTCCTTGTTGATTCTTTTGACAAGATGAAATCATTAATAAAAGGAGTTTCAACAAAAGTATATATTTTACCGGAAGAAAAAGGCAATAGTCTATATCTTGAAAAGCAGGCAAACGGAAAATTTAAGTTCTTCCAGAAAAAATACCGCTATGAAAGTCAGGAAAAAACAACTAATTAACTTTTGTTATTTCTGATATTGCAGGATCAAGCAGCCTGCGCCCGATATTTTCAAAATTAATAGAACAAAGAACTTTGTTGCCGTATTTAATCATTTTTTCAACAACGCCCGTTCCGTATTTCGGGTGGGAAACTTTATCACCAGCCTCAAATATTTCTGGTGAAACCTCCGGAATATCATTTGCAGGGTATACAGGTACAACAGGGCTTTCTTCTACTATTTCTTCATCCTGCACATCTGTTTCAGGTGACGGCTCCGCCTGAGGGGCAAATTCTTGAGGCGCCTGCTCCTGCGGATCTTCAACAATTACAGGTTCCTGACTTGTTTCAGCAGGTTCATCAGATGCATTTTTTTCCTCAACTTGTGCCGCTGAATTATTCAGATTGTCAATAACATTCAAATCATCTTCAGTTATCACTTCATCATCTTCAAGTGGCGGAATAGCTTCGTCTGCGTCTTTTTTGTTGTAAAGCAAAGAATCAACGTCCTGGATTATCTGTTCTTCGTTAACTGTTTCTTCTTGTACAACAGGTTCTTGTACAGGCGGAACAGGCGGAATATCAGCAATTTCAGCAGGTTCAGGCTGCTCTGCCGGACTTTCAAGCGGAGTTACAATAACATCATCGTTATTATTAGATAAATTTAAAAATTCATCGGTTGAAATAGAAGTATCAGCTTGTGGAGCAGAAAAATCTTCTTCATTCTTAACTTCTTCAGAATACTCAACGACAGGTGTACTTTCCACAGGTTCTTCAACATTTTGAGTTTCTGTAATTTCTGGGATGCCAGCTTGCTGTTCAGTGAAAACAGGTGGTTCAGCTTCAGCAACAACTGGTATTTCCTGTTCTACTGCAATTTCAGTTTCTGTAAAAACAGGAATTTCTTGCGAAGACGGAATTTCAGTAGTATCAGCCAGATCGAGTCCCGGCGATACCTGTACATCAGTGAAACTTAAATTCTGTTCAGGCTCCACGACTTCTTCCTCTTGTTCTAAGTCCTCAACAGATTCATTTTGCGTCTGTTCAGTCTGTTCCGTTACCTCATTAACCTGCGGCTTTTTAGGCTGTTCTTCATAATAAACACGCGGCTGTAAATCTTCTTGCGAAAATTCTTCCAAGGCAACAATAAATGGTATTTCTTGAGTTGAATCACCATAAACAACAAATTCTTCAGGATTTAATTTTGCAAGGTAGGTGTTGTATGCCGCAAAATCATGTTGAACAGTCAGCGGAGCAAACAAGATTAAATTATCTGCTACTTGTTTTAGTTCAGGTAAATATTTAAATTCATGACCGCAAATAAATGTTGTTTGAATATTGCCGCCTGATAACATACGTTTAATCAATTTTTTACTTGCATTGTAATTATCCAGTTTAACCATGCAATAAATAGGGGCTTTTATCGTTGACATAACTTCATACAGATAATAAATAACCTGTCTTTGCAAATCGCCGTCAGTTTTTGAGATATTCAAAACAACAGTATCATTATGTGTCAATTCCTTAACTAAATCCGTCAATTCTACTGAATTTAGCGCAAACACGTTATCATCTTTGTATTTAAGAAGTTTATTTTTCAATAACACAAGTTCAGGTATCTGAGTTTCGCGATACTGGGAATCCACAACCTCTAAAAAGGTATTAAACGGAATAAACTGGTGTGGCAGTGTTTTTGAATATTCCTGAACTTCATAAAATATATCCTGAATAACAGCCTTACTTTTTGCATCAACATCTTCAAGATCGTGATCAAAAATATAGTTTAAGGTGTTGTAATTCAACGGGAGTTTAAAATCATACCCGAAATTAAACTTGCTGTCATATTCAAATTCACCGTCCACATCTATCAAAACGGTCTTTTGTTTTAGTGCTGCAAGCTGCGGCAGCATATTCTGGATAAAGAAATTTGTGTTTTCCTGCTTATTAGAGCAAACTACAAGGTTGTGCTCAAATACTGATTTATCTACAAAAAGAGGGATATTTTGCTGAGCCAGAGCCCCTAATTTAATCGGTACTTCAACCGGTAATACATCAAGCAATTCATTTGCAGGAAGTTTGGATATTTGTGCTTTTATTGAAGGGATTGTCCCGTTATAATTTTTTAAAACACCTTCTGAATCAAAAGTAAATAATAATTTAACAATGGCAGTATTAATAGCACTGTCAGCCTTAAGACTAATAATCTGAGCCACATATGGACAATTTGCATCTTCAATTATCACAAACCCGGAAAGTGCCAGATTATCGTCAATATCGTAGGATATTTTTATTAAATTATTCTTAATCTCCAGAATTTTCATCAATTAAACCCTCTCTTTTGGAAATTATAATAGCATAAATATTTATTTTTTTAAAGTAATGATTATTATAGATTTACAATATCTTCAAGTTTATTGTAAATATTAATAGTTAAAAGACAAATTTTAAGATTACGATCTACCAGACTTTTGATAGTTGCCTTGTAGCATTCCAATAGAGCCTTGTCCAGCCCGCCTTTTTCATCAAGGTAAGAGGTAAGCTTTTCGCTGTATGATCTATCGCGCGTGTTGGGTTCAATCTTATCAGCAAGAAAAATTATTTTTTCAAAATCAGTCATATCAAGGCGCCCTAAAGTATGCCACCGGATAGCTGATAAAATTTCTTTATCAGAAACACCGAACTCGTTTTCTGCAATATAGGCACTAACCGGAGCATGAAGGGTTTTGTAGTTTAAGAGTTCACACTCTTCCACATTAAGATTTTGCTTTATTATTTCCAGTAATTTTTCATTAGTAAAGCATTTTGCGCAATCGTGCAGCAAGCCTGCTATATAGGCTTTTTCAGTGTCAAATCCAAATTTTTGAGCCAGCTTTCTTGCACATTCTGCTGTTCCTAGAGTGTGGCTGTATCTTTCTTCTGATAAATTTTCTTTAAGCCATTGTTTAATTTGTTCTTCATTTAGTTTTGTATAAATCATGTTCTTTTATATAATCCTCTACTTTTTTAGGTACTAATTTATCTATAGGCAGCCCTTTACGGATTTTTTCTCTCAATTCTGTTGATGAAATATCAACATATGGCATACGGGTAAAATGAAAATTGTAACCCTTGTCATTAAGATACTGAAATCTTTCTGGGGTAAAATTATTTTCACGCACAAAGACAATAAAATCAACTATTTTTTTAAAATCTTCACTATGATACCAGCTTTCAATTTTTTCAAAAGCGTCAGTACCTATGATAAAATTAATTTTACCCTCAATATTATACTTTTTGTATAATTCCAAAGCTGTCAGATATGAGTATGATTTTCCCTGCAAATGAAATTCTATATCAGAAACCTCAAAGTGCGGATTGTCCTTAACTGCGAGTTTA
>CALUQJ010000016.1 GCA_944322865.1 Candidatus Gastranaerophilales bacterium | reverse complement strand
TAAACGAAAACAGCATAAACAAATGGTACAAATCTACAATAGTAGAAATTTAATATAGGTATTAAACGTTTGAGGCGCTGGACTCTGCTACAGCATCTACAATAGTAGAAATTTAATATAGGTATTAAACTACAATAATCGCCTTGCAATACCACCCTATCTACAATAGTAGAAATTTAATATAGGTATTAAACCCTTTTTCAACCCATTCACCCGGATTGATCTACAATAGTAGAAATTTAATATAGGTATTAAACACGGTATATTTACCAGCATTAGACAATGATCTACAATAGTAGAAATTTAATATAGGTATTAAACACATAATCTATTCCAAAATGGCAGCCTTAATCTACAATAGTAGAAATTTAATATAGGTATTAAACTAAAAACGATATGGACAGAGAAGACGAATCTACAATAGTAGAAATTTAATATAGGTATTAAACATTGGAAAAATTAAAAGAAGCTGCAAAATCTACAATAGTAGAAATTTAATATAGGTATTAAACCCTTAGAATGTAGTTTTTACCTATTTTTTGATATTTTATTGTCAAAGTGCGACAGATTTGGTCATGTTTCATCTCATTTAATACCTATATATTTTTTTTTTGAATATTAAGACTTAGGTTTGTAAAAATCTTGTTTATTAGTCTACTATTATTATATCACTTTCTTCATTTTTTAAAATACCATATTTAGAAATTTTACAATTTTCACTCGTTTCTATTATCAAAACGCTGTCAGTTTGTCCAAATAAATTTTTAAAAACCGTATCTATTTCGTTTTTTATAATGTCTAACAATCGTTTACTATTTTGTATCTTATACACTGAAAACTGCATTCGGTTCCCGTATTTTTGTAAAAATTTTGAAAATTGCGTCCTTAATTTATCATTTGCAATATCATAACTTATTAATATCATAAGACCGCCTTTGGAAATTTTCTGATATCATTGTCTTTCATAAACCACCTATAATATTGCTGGATAAAATCAAAAATATTATCTTTATAATCCAACACTTCTTCTAAAATCTGACAAACAAAATTGTTACTATCTTTCCAATCTAACTGATATTGCCCTTTATATTGTGTAAATTTATAATTTTCTGTTTGTTTTAAATTTATCATTTTCCTGATTTTATAATCGACAATTGGTCGAAATGGTTCTATAATATCGCATACTAAAGATTTCCTTTTATAAAATTCTTTATGTAGGTTCCCTTTATAAATATCAAAACCGTATATGTTTAATATTGCCTCTATATAATTAAATAATACAGTATAACCTATATCTAAAAGTAAATTTATTTTATCTCTTTTCACCCTTGGCTGACGCCCCTGCCAATCAAAAGGCTTAAACATCCTGTTAAAATAAATCTTTGCACAGCTTCCTTCCAGACCCATAATTTCATAATTATTATATTCTTCTTTGGATAATTTCTCTATTGCATCGTTTATTTTTTTTATTCCGTCTTTAAATTCTTTATCTCTTAATTTTTTTAAAAAATCCCTTTGATTTGTTATTTTATTTATTATCAGCTGTTTTGCAATTTCTTCACTGCGAGTTGTTACATATTGTCTTTCATGAAGTAAAAAATTCCCTTCCAATACAAAATTTATTGTTGAATAAACCTTAAAACCTGGTGTAAATAATACTATTGAAAAACCAAATTTTTTACTCCTTGAAATTATTCCGCTTGTTAATGTAATGCCGCCAACTATAAAAAGAGCAAACAAATTATAACAACTTAATTGAAATTTAATTTTATCTTCTTTATCTAATATTACTATATTATCATTTTTAAAAGAAATTTTATCGCCTTTATGCGTAAAAAACATTACGACTTTCTTCTCTAAAAAATCAGGTTTTGTCAGCATAATAAACTCCTATCACAGCTTGGTTCATATATACAATTTTTACACTTCTCTATATTTTGTGCTTTAAATGTATGAATATCAAAATTTCGAATATCTTTGATTAACTTTCGAAATTTATTATCCATTTCAAAGTCATCGTTCGGAAGTTTTATATCATAATTTTTATTATCTTTGATACTATGAAATCTTATTCTTTTTACTTCATACCCCATTTCATTTAATGCATAATATTGTGCATATAACTGAAAAATATATCCGTCATAAATTTTTATTATTTTATTTTTTCGTTCGGTCAAAATTCCTGTTTCTGTATCAAAGGTATCAATTTTACCAACAATATTAAATTCTGAGCAAAATACATCTATTCCCTGTAAAATTGTTTTTTTATCAGAATATAATTTTTGTTCAATTGTCTTATGCGCATTAGTCCCGGAGGTTTGCTTAGTGGTTTGATATACAGATTTTTCCATTGTCCCGTATAACTTATGGAAATAAATTGATACGGGACAAAAGATAAAATCATTCAGGTATGAGATTAATATTGTTTCTTCCATTATTTGCCATCATGTTCTTGTATATAGGTTAACCAGTCAGCATTTTTTATTGCATAATCTGTTTTTTTGCCTTCTTCTGTTTGTTTAATACGATTAAGAATGATTAATCCTTTTCTGGCTATATTATATGCTCCGTTTGCATCAGCATTTTGTGGCTGAGAATTATCACAATATCTTGAATCAAAGAAAAATCCTTTTTTATTTTTCACCGGTGATAATATATAATCTTCTTCACTGCCTGTAATACTATTTCTCAACTGTATTAAAAGTTTAAACAAAATGCAAAAACCATTAAATCCGTCTTTTTCTGCAACAGCATTAAAGAATTTTGAATCCGCCTTGTCTAGGATTTCATTTTTTATATTTTGATAATCTATATTATATTTATTAAATAAAAATTCAAATTCCTTCGTTAAATTTATGGTAATATTATCCCATTCACTATTTTTTGAAGGATTTCTAAATGTTCGTATTCGATCACCGTATGTACAAAGTGTCCATTCTGTTCTGTTTCCTGAAGATTTATCGCTGAAATTTTTATAATCAAAGCTAAATTCAAAATAATTTTCCTGACTATTAAACTTTATAACGTCAAATTTCTTAATAAATTCTTTATCAACCTTTTTTAGATTAAATAAATTTACAAAACCTGTAGTCGGATCTATTTTACTCGTGCACCAGGCAGGAATGTAAAAGATTACACCATTTTGTTTTGTACTATTTATTTCTTTTGTTGCAAGCTGGTATGCATTCAGCAAGCCACCTTGTCCAAATTTGTTTTGAATTGATTTATCAACAAGATAACTTAATTTGTCAATTAATTTTGTTTCAAATTTATCATATACGGATTTTTCGACTTTTTTTCTTGAATCTTTAAAACCGCTGTTTAAATCCTCAAGCACTATAATTGCATTGTATTTGAACATTAATTGAGTAAGTTCATGCACAACTTGACTCATATACCCTTCTTTTAATTCTTTTATGTTTTGTATTGTCCCCCAGGATTTTCTATTTTCATCTCTTTCGGTCTCTTTTTTTTCGAGTAAATCATGGTAATTTGTATTTCCGATTATATTTAAAGAACGTTGTTCAATAATTTCACCGTTCAGATTGATAACACTTATGTACAGAAGATGTCTTTCACCTCTATCAATACCTATAATATGAATATCATCAGAGTTTTTAATTTCTTTATTCGTAAAATCATTTAATTTGTTTATGTTTTGTGCTTTAAAATTCAATGTAATAGGAACATGGAACTGAAATTTATCCAATGTAAATCTTTTATCTTTGATTAAATCGTATTCAAAAGTACTATATTTTTTAGGATTATCAGGATTTTTATTTTCAATAGGTTCATTTTTAGGATGAGTTACTTTTGCCTCGATACTCTTTTTTCTGTAGAAAATTTCCGCTCCGCCGTTTAATTGATATGTGATATCTTTTAAGTTGTCTGTATCAAATAAGGCTCTCCAATACATTGTATGCAGATTCGGACGTCCTTTTGAATATTTTGAAAAATCTTTGTTGTAAATTTGGAAAAGGTAAAGTTGACCTTTTTCTACAAGTTTATTTATGTAACTTTCAGAGATATTTGTAAAGGAAATTTTGTAGCCTTGCCACTCGACTTCACGATAAAATTGGCTTATATCTTGATATGAGTTAGTATCAGAAAATTTAAAATTAAATTTTGACCAATCTTCATGTTTATTTATTGATTGTTTATAGAAATCTATCAGTTCACGACAAAATCCTAAATCAAAATTTTCTCCTTTGGTATGTAATCCTGCATTATACTTTGTCAGTAATTCATCAGAAGGTTTAAATTCTTCTTTTTTTGCATTAGAGAAAAATACTTTAGGAAGCATTTTATTAGGTCCTGGCAGTAATTTATATTCTATTTTTTTGTAATAGGATGAATCCTGTTCATTTTTATAATCAATAAAAATTTTTCTATTATTTTTATTGATTATCCCAATGTAATAATTTCCGTCTTTAGTTAACAATGTCCCTAAATTTGCTTCTTCTTTATTCAAGTCCCAGCCGTTTAAAAACGTCGGACAATCAAAATTTAGTTTAAATTTTTCAATAGAATAAGGTTTTTGGGTTAAATAGTTTCTGGTTTTATTGTAGACCGGAATAATTTCAGCCAATATATCATAATTCAGAGAATTATAAAATTCTAAATCTGTTTCTATTGATTTATTTTTTGGAATGAGGTGCTTTATAAGTATCTGTATATTTTTTATTGCATCAAGGAATTTTTTTATTTTTTCAACTGATTTTTTGTCTTGTATCAACTGCGTAGAAGTTTCATCATATTCCTCGTCTAATATTTGTTTAACCTCTTCATATGTATTCTCTATTATTTCAAAATATTCTTTTAATGTATTTTTTAAATATTCACACAACTTTTCATTATTATTACTATCTTTATCATAAATTGATATTAAATTTTCTATGTTATATATTGATATTTCTTTTATTTTCTTTAATTCTTTCTCCTTTTGTTCTGAATATTTTTCTGTGCCGTAAACAGCCCGACCAGTATAAGTTTTATCATATTCAAGTCCCAGTAAATAATTTATGTACCCCCAATCTTTATAAACATTTTGACTAAATTGTGTTATAGTTGAATCATTATTTAAATAAATTTCATTTATATTATATTCCTTTATATTTTTAAATACTTTTTGTAAAGATTTTTCTTTAATAAATATTTCATGAAATAACCCGTAATAATTATTGATCATTTCAACAAGTTGTTTATCACATTTAATCATATCAAATTTGAACGATACAGAATTGGTATCACTAAGTATTTGTTTGTATAATTGTTTTAATTTTGGAAGTTTAATTTTAGTATCTTGAACATACTTATTTACTATTTCATTAATGCCTTGTATCTTGGTGTCTTTTTCTGTTTTTCCTGCTATTATAAGGTTATATTCATCTATCTGTTTTTGAGTTAGCACAAATAGATAATTTTGTTCATTGGAAAAATATTTATCACAATCAAGCCCTAAATTTTGTTTTATTGTGTTCTTTATTTCTGGAATATTTTCTGAAATCTTATTGAATGCTTTAATATTCTTTAAATAAATAGGCAGATTTTCATTAATTAACCTGTATGCAATGGCAGTATGTATTTCTTCATTTGAATACATATTTTTTCTGTTTGTATCAAAACCTGAAAAATATGTTGTGAATTTTTCAAATACTTTTATTTCTTCAAGAATTTCTTTGTTGTCTTTGTAATATTCAGGCAGATTTTTATTAATCATGTCTTTTCCGAAAAGACTTTTATATTTCGAATTTTTAGTAAATTTATCAGAAATTTTTTGACGTAATAATTTTTCTATGCGAGAGAAATCTTTTTCTTCTTTTTCCGATAAATTTTGATGATTAAAAAAATCAGTATATTGAGTCAATAGAACACTAAAATCTTCATCCGTAAAATTATCCAAACATTCATTAATAAAATATTTATGATATTCATCACAATATTTTTTAATTTTTTTATATATAATCGATTTCTCTTCATCTGCTTTTCTGATACGTTCAGCAAAATACTCATTTGTTTTGCCAATTGGAATAAGTTCAAATCTTAAAGTTTTTGAAACTTTAAATAAATTGTGAAAACTATCATAAAAATTTTTCATACTACACGCTCCTTTTATTAGTTTCTATATTATTTTATTATATTAAAGCATAAAAATAAATATTATTAACTTAAAAGTGAATTATATAAGTATCAGTCCTTTACCATTGATTTGTAACTTTATTTCGTTCATGAGTTTATCTCCTTAGAGGTTTATATTACATATATAAATCACTATTGCGACAAAAACGGACATATTAAATACAAAAAAGTGACCTGGATTTCCAGGTCACTTTTTATTTAAAGTTCGCAATTTAGCCCTCTGCCGGTTGTTGTTCTTTTTGTTGATTTAAAAGGTTTTGGATTTTTTCTTTAATCTCATCGCCTTTTTTTTGCATATCCGAAACAACGTCATCGGCTTTGGTTTGAATTTCTTTTACGGTTTCATTGGCACGGTTCAATACGTCTTTTGTTGTGTCTGCTATCATTGCACGTGTTTCTTCACCTGATTTTGGGGCGAGTAATATACCTGCTATTGCGCCTATTGCGCCGCCTACTATAAAACCTGCTAAAAATTTTGTTGCTGACATAATTTACTCCTTTACTGTTTTCTCGTACATTTTAAGGCAGGGGATACTTTATTTAATCCCCGTAATCGGCTAATTATTTCTTCGCAAATAAATTAAAGATTGTTGTAAAACCTTTAATCAATCCGCCAAAAATTGATTCGGAAATAATTTTTGTCTTGCCGAAAGTTTTTTCTACCGCACTTTTAAAGTTATCAACACCCTGATCTGTGTTTTTGACTATTGAATTGACAGAATGCAAGGTTTCATTAAGTTCTTTTAGTGTCGGTTTAAGTTCTGTGTTCAGAATAATTGATGTTTCGTTCAGATTTTTTGCAAGCTCTCTCAGGTCGATAAGCAGTTTAATGAGATAAACTGCAACCACAATGATGACAATACCGGTTGCCCAAGCTAAGAATGTCAGTCCCTGATTGAGTGCAATTTGTGAGAATAAAATATCCATAATGTTTGCGTTCCTTTATTTTGTGTGAAGTACGTTTTCTTAACTATTAATAGTTAAATTCTGCGTCATCTTCTCCGTTTTCCAGTTCTTTGGCTTTTTGCATTTTTTTAGATTTAATCATATTGTTAAACTTGCGCAGCTGGCGTTCAAGTTTGTATTTCATTAAATCAACGGATTCCAACGCCTGTTTTTTGGCTTCCTGAATTTCCGGTGCGTGTTTTTCGTATAATTCACAAGCTGCTTCTTTAATTTCTCGTCTGGATTCTTCGCCTGATTTCGGAGCATACAAAACACCTGCTACAATACCGCCGATTACTCCGGCAATAAGCCCCATTCCAAACATTAATGATGATTTATTTTTACTCATTGTTGACCTCGTCTTTCTTTGTTATTGATTATAACATATTTTTTCTTGAATTACAAGCTAGCCGGTACGCGTTTTCAGCCAGAAATCATGGAACAAGACGCTGAATTGCAGCAACGCCGCGGCTTTTTTATATTTCCCTTTTAGTAAAAACAGGGATAGATACATGGCTATATTTTTTATAAGATTTATCTTAAACTGTCTGTGTTTTTTCTTGAGTGAATTAATCATACAGTCGTAATAGTCACCGAAACTTGTTACGCAATACTTAAAATCGCCAAGCGCTTTTTCTAAATCTTTGCGTTTTTCGCATACAGTATTGTTTATTTTTAGAACTTCTTTATCTGCCTTTATTATCAATAACGTTACTGTTAAGGCAATTATTAATTCTGCTATAAAAATTGTTGCAATAAATAAATACATTTTTCTAATTCTCAATTTTGTATTATTATAAATTATAGAATAATACAAAAAATTTAGGAATACGTCCAAAGTACTATTTATGATTAAACAATTGAGATTTTATACAACTTTAATTTTAGCGCGAGCGGCTTATCTTGGAATAAGGCTTTTGAATAAGTCATCAGGAACCTCATTTGTCGGAATGCTTGCTTTGAAATTGTGCCCTGATTTTCTGAAATACTGTTCTAAATATATAAAGAACAAAATTATTACAGTAACTGGCACGAACGGCAAAACTACAACTTCCGGACTTGCTGCGCATATACTTGAAAACGCACATCAGGAGGTAATCCATAATCTCAAAGGTGCAAATATGCTGACTGGCATAGCTAATGTTTTTGCGCTGAACATAAGACCTCTTAGACGATTTGATTATGCAGTTATAGAATCTGATGAAGCTTATTTGACAAAACTTTATGATTTTATAAAAGCTGATTATCTTATTGTCACAAATCTTTTTAGGGATCAGCTTGACAGATACGGTGAACTTGCAACAACAGCAGGCTTTATCCAGAATGCCATTGACAAAAACCCTGATTTAAAATTGATTTTGAATGCAGATGATCCGCTTGTCGCAAATTTTGGGAATAATCGTAAAGCAATTTATTACGGATTTGAAAATGTTGAATATATGCAGAATTACGAAAAATCCAATGCGCCGACAGAAGCCTTTAACTGTCCTTGCGGCAGACCGCTAAAGTATTCCAAACAGTTTTTTGCCCAGCAGGGGCACTATTATTGTGAATGCGGTTTCCGCCGTCCTAAGTGCGATTATCCTGCTGATGTCAAAATTTATGATGATTATTCAATTTTGACCATCTGCCATCCGGATGTTAATGTTGATTTTGAATTTAAAGTTAATCTTGTAGGGCTTTATAATGCTTATAATGCGCTTGCTGCAATTGCACTCGCTTTTGAAAACGGTCTTAATCAAGCGGAAATACAGCATGCTTTAGACAGCTATAAATCTATTTTCGGACGGGCAGAAAAGCGTACAATAAACGGGCATCCGACAATTATCCAGCTGATAAAAAACCCGACAGGCGCAAGTGAAGTTTTGAAAACAGTTGATTTAGACTCAAACATTGTCATTGCAATTAATGACAATTATGCGGACGGGCGCGATATTTCATGGCTTTGGGACAGTGATTTTGAACAGTTGAAAAATGCACGCAAACTTGTTATAACCTCTGGTATCAGGGCAAATGATATGGCGACAAGGCTTAAATATGCAGGTATTGCGCAAGAAAAAATTCTTGTAGAACCTTCTATAAAAAAAGCTATTCAAATAGCCGCAAAAGACGCTAATAATGACCACATAACTATTTTACCGTCATATACGGCACTTTTAAAGATTAACAAAGAAAAATTACATGACTAAAGAAAGAAGGCAAAAATGTTATTAGGTGTAAATATAGATCACGTAGCGACTTTAAGAAACGCAAGGGGCGGGATGGAACCCGATCCGATAAAGGCAGCGTATATTTGTGAACAAAACGGGGCAACCTCTATAACAACGCATTTAAGAGAGGACAGACGCCATATAAAAGATCAAGATGTTTACACTCTTATAAAAACATTAAACACAAAACTAAACCTTGAAATGGCAATGGCAGAAGATATTCAAAAAATTGCACTTGAAATCAAACCTCATTCTATCTGCCTTGTACCTGAAAAACGTCAGGAAGTAACAACAGAAGGCGGATTGGATGTTGCAGGACAATTAGAAAAAGTCAGCAGTTTTATAAAACCTTTATTGGATGCCGGAATTATCGTAAGTTTATTTATCGATCCGACCCAAGAACAGGTTGAAGCCTCAGCAAAGACCGGTGCTCAGTTTATTGAAATGCATACAGGAACTTACTCAGAAAACTTTGGAACGCCTGATGAAGAAAAAGAATTTCAAAATCTGAAAAATGCAGCAATATTAGCGCAAAACCTCGGATTGAAAGTTAATGCAGGACACGGACTAAATTACGAAAATGTCCACAGAATGCATGAAATTCCAAATCTGTATGAACTCAATATAGGACACAGTATTATCTCACGTGCGGTATTTACAGGACTTCCGGAAGCGGTACGTAAAATGGCGGACTTAATCAAATAAGAAAGGACAGGCATGAAAACAGAACACGAAATTATAGAAGAAATGCAGCAGGTAGTAGAGCAAATGCGGCTTGACGACCTTGAAGATAACCCTGACATCGCAAATGAATATTTTGACTGTGACTGCTGCGGCGAACACAAGTGTCTGGCTGGCTCTATTGAATATGAAGGTTACAGGCTCTGCAATGACTGTGTCTTAATCGCTGAAACCGGATTTGCACTCGGTAAAATAAAAAGTGTTCAAGAACTCATTGACGCGGTCGAAGATAAAAATCTTGAAAAATTATGTGAATATTTAAGACAGGAACAACTGAAAGAAAAAAACTGATGGATATTAAAATTTCTGACAAAGTTATAAACAGATTAACATTATATCATTGTATTTTAGTCGATTATATCGCCTCTAATCAGGAATTTATTTCAAGCAAACAGATAGCACAATTACTGAAAATTGATGATTCTCAGGTAAGAAAAGATATCTCAATGCTTAACAATTCCGGTAAAGGGCGCGTGGGCTATATCGTAAAAGAACTTAAAAGCTCCATTGAAAAAACTCTCGGATTTAAAAAAACAAAAAATGCTTTCATTATAGGTGCCGGGAATTTAGGCACTGCTCTGGCAAATTACGATAATTTTGCGGATTATGGCTTAAACATAGTTGCACTTTTTGATAATGATACTCGAAAAATCGGTAAAACAATAAATAATAAATTGATTTTTGATATTGCAAAGTTAGAAAATTTGTCACTTAAAACCGGTGTTGATATAGCAATTTTAACAGTTCCGCGAGCTTATGCGCAAAGCATTGCAGACAAGCTTATAAAATCAAACATAAAATACATCTGGAATTTTACCCCGTCTGTATTGAATGTTCCGGAAGGCGTTCAGGTCTGGAACGAAAATCTTATGGGTAACTTTTTACAATTCACCTACAATATCTAAACGCCGCATTTTAAATTCAAATAATACAGATGCCTTAACCCTTCAAGAGTCAAAGTCGGGTTGATAAAATCAAACGGACGTTTCATATAATTTGCGATTAAACCGGAATACCCGCCAGTGGCAACAACAACAGCGCGCTGCCCGAGTTCTTTTTCGCACTGTTCAACAAGTCCGTCAATCATAGCAGCCGAACCGCGGATAACACCTGATAGAATAGCATCAGCAGTGTTATGCCCTATTGCCGAATTTGAAAGCGTAACATCAATCCGTGGAAGTTTAGAGGTGAATTTGTTTAAGGATTTCAACTGAAGATTAAGCCCCGGAGCAATTAATCCGCCAATAAATTCACCATTGGAGTTAACTATATCAAAAGTGGTTGCGGTACCAAAATCTACAACAATAATAGGTTTATCATACAACACATAAGCCCCTGCTACATTGGCAATTCTGTCGGCTCCCGCTTCTTCCGGATTATCAAGTGCTATTTTTACACCGGTATTTATTTTAGAACTCAGTACCATTGCATCAAGTTTAAAAACATTATCCACCGCATTTTTAAACTTGTTAGTTAATTCTTCAACAACGGATGCAATTATACAGCCGTCAATTTTAAAATCTTTAAATAAAGATTTGAGTAAAACTTCATATTCTTCAAGCGACAAATCTTTGTCTGAAGCCAGTCTAAATTCTTCGACTAATGCCGCATCATCAAATAATCCCAGTGTAATACTTGTATTTCCGATGTCTGTTGTTAATAACATAATAAGATAATCCTCTTTCGAAGATTATCTTATCACAAACTTTTTATAATTTAAACAGCTTAGCTGCGGAAAGCCTGCTGATCAGCCTGAGGCGGTACAGCTTGTCCGTTCAACAGATTACCGATTATAGGCTCTGAGCCTGTGCGTAATTTATTTATAAAATTATTAAATCCATCTGCAAATGTCAAATGGTTGATCTGCGGTTTGTATTTGCGTTCGCCTGCTTCAATTCTTGAAATAGCATCCATGCCCATAGTATGTCTCCTTGACTTTATATATATATCTTATATATATATAAAGTATTTTGAGTCAGGGTGAATTGCAGGATAGGTAAAAAATCGTTACAAAACTTAATCTATTTTTTAAAAAGCTTGTTTTCAAGTGTAATAGCTGTTTTAGTTTTAGCTAATCCAGCCTGAGAACTTTCTTTCAAAGTAGGTGACATAAGTTTACCGGTTTGTTCCAGAGCGTCAATGACTTCATCCAGCGGGATTTTGGATTCAACACCTGCAAGAGCAAGTTCTGACGCCGTAACCGCGTGTATAGCAAGAAAAGCGTTACGTTTGACACAAGGTATTTCAACCAATCCGCAAACAGGATCACAGGTAAGTCCGAGGAGATTTTTCATTGCAAGTGCGACCGCGTTAAGAATTTGTCTGATAGAGCCGCCGAGCATTTGTGTGAGAGCTCCAGCCGCCATTGCGGCTGCAACTCCGCATTCTGCCTGACATCCTGCAACAGCTCCGGCAAGAGCTACTTTATTTGAGATTATTCTGCCAATTTCGCCGGCTGTGATAAGCGCGTTAATCTGTTCGTCTTCTGAGATATCAAAATCTTCACTTGCAGCAATTAATACAGAAGGCACAATCCCGCAGGAACCGGCTGTCGGACATGCCACAATAACACCCATTCGGAGATTTTCCTCACTTGTTGCAAGGGCATAAGTCGTGATTTTTTCAAAGGTTTTTCCAAAAATCGCTCCTTTATTTGTAAATCTTTTTTGTAATTTTTCACAATCAGCGCCGCACATTCCGCTCAATGATAGTTCATTTGATTTAAGACCGGACACAATAGCGGCTTTCATTGCCTCAAGACTTCTTTTAACAGTTTTTCTGACTTCTTGTTCTGTTTTTTCAGACAGGTAAGCTTCGCGTGTTTGTGCAACTTTATAAATTGCAACGTTTGCGATATTACAGGCTTTGTACAGTTGTTCAAATGAATTTATATCTTTTTCTATCATAATTTATTGTTCCAATTTTTTTACATAACGTACAAGATAGAGATTTTCAATCCCTTCAATAAGTTTAAGTATTTGTTCATCAAGTTCACCGTCAAGACAGATGCACATAGAGGCTTCTTCTCCTTTTGCGTACCTGTCACAGTGGAGTGAGGCAATATTAATATTGCGTTCCTGAATTAATTTGGTAACTCTTGATATCATCCCGGGAACATCACGGTAAACAAGAAGTAGAGTGTTGAATTTTCCGGTAAATTTAACAGTAAAATCATTTATTTTTCGAATAACGACTTCTCCGGCGCCAACGCTGTCACCTGCCACAAACATATTCAGATCTCCTTCAAAGATGAAATCAACGGCATTTGGATGTCTGTTAAAGTCTTCTAAATACTCAAACTCATAAGCAATCTGCTTTGCCTCCGGCAGGTCAAAGACATTACGGATTCTTTTATCATCAACCGAAAGTCCAAGCACTCCTGCGAGCAAACCTTTATCAGTCCCGTGTCCGAACCCGGTTTGGGCATAAGAATTGTAAAGTCTGAATGTAACTTTGTGCGGTTTGGCATCATACACATTGCGTGCCAGAAGTCCGAGTCTGACAGCACCTGCTGTGTGCGAACTTGATGGTCCTACCATTACCGGGGTAATTATATCTATAAAAGATGATTGCGCCATTTAAATCTCCTACTATCTTATTCTTAGTATATCATCAAAATGTTTTTATATTAATTTATGTAAAATTTTTGTAAAAAAAATACAATACTCGCGGAATTTATGTTTTTATATATATACCAGATGTGTAGTGTTGTTATTTTAGTGTGGAAAAGGAAATATATGTTTAGTCCTGAACTTATGAAGTTTTTAATTAATTATCAGAAGCCGGAATATACCCCGATACCGGATAAGAAGGAAATAAAGTTTGATCAAAAAGGCGGCAAACTTGTAGAAGTTCTTGTGCTGGATAAGTAATATTATTGCCATAATCCAGCAGCAGGTGTTTATCTTTAAATGCACTTTTGTATTTTGCAAAATGTATACTATGTAAGGCTTTGGGCATAACTTTATTACAGTTATTTGATTTTACGGAAAAAGATTTTTCATTGATAAAAGATATAAGTTATATTATCGCACATCTGCCGGAAGAAAAATTAAAGTTTGTTTACGTTTTTTATGCGAATTGAATAAATATGAATTTAGACCAAAGTATTAAAATATTCCGGTACAGACTTGAAAATTTTGACGCGGCACTATATAATATAATTATACAATGTAGGTCAAAATATGCCGTTTGAATTTGAAAGATTAGAGATAGAAGATGTTATTCTGGTAAAACCTAAAGTTTTTGGTGACAACCGTGGTTTTTTTATGGAAAGTTACAAAAAATCCGATTTTTACAAAAACGGTATAGCTGTTGAATTTAATCAGGATAACCACTCCAAATCAACGGCGCATGTATTAAGGGGGTTGCATTATCAGGCTAAACCTTATGGACAGGCTAAGCTTGTAAGATGCGGACGCGGCAGGATTTTCGATGTTGCAGTTGATTTAAGACCGGATTCCAAAACTTTTGCAAAATATGTGAAAGTTGAATTGTCAGAAGAAAATAAACATATGTTATTCATTCCGGAAGGCTTTGCGCACGGGTTTGTTGTTCTCTCTGATGAAGCCGAACTTCTATATAAAGCAAGCGGTGAATATTCCCCGGAACACGACAGAGGAGTTCTCTGGTCTGACAAAGATATTAATATCAACTGGGAAATAGATTTTACGCCGGTATTGAGCGAAAAGGACAAATTACAACCTGTATTGAAAAATATCAATTTGGAGGAACTGAAATAATGAAAATTTTGGTTACCGGAGGCGCAGGATTTATTGGAAGCTGTTTTGTAAGGTATATGTTGAATAAGTATTCAGATTATAAAATTATCAATCTTGACGCGCTTACTTATGCCGGTAATATAGAAAATCTTGACGATGTAAAGGATAATTTGAATTATACTTTTGTGCAGGGCAATATTTGTGATAAAAAATTAGTTCCGCAGCTTGTTGAAGATGCTGATGCTGTTGTTAATTTTGCGGCAGAAAGTCACGTTGACCGTTCCATTACCGGTCCTGAAATATTTATTGAAACAAATGTAAAAGGAACTTTAAATCTTTTACAGGCAGCAAAAGAAGCCGACATACAAAGGTTTTTGCAGGTTTCAACAGATGAAGTTTACGGCACGCTGGACAAAGACGGTTATTTTTATGAAACAACCCCGCTTGCGCCAAACAGCCCGTATTCTGCTTCAAAAGCAAGTGCAGATATGCTTGTCAGAGCATACTATGAAACTTACAAAATGCCGGTTTTGACAACCAGATGTTCAAATAACTACGGACCGTATCAGTATCCGGAAAAATTAATACCGTTTTTTATCTCACAGTTACTCAAAGGTGAAAAAGTTCCGATTTACGGTGACGGGTTGAATGTTCGCGACTGGCTCTATGTCTATGACCATTGCGCGGCAATTGATACTGTTTTACATAAAGGCAGAGTCGGTGAAGTTTACAATATCGGCGGTCATAATGAAAAAACTAACCTTGAAATAACAAAAATAATTCTTGATGCTATGGGCAGAGATGAAAGTTATATCAAATTTGTTGAGGACAGATTGGGGCATGACAGACGTTATGCAATTTGCAACGACAAAATCCAGTCTGAACTCGGCTGGAGCCCTTCTGTTACTTTTGAGAAAGGTATCAGGCTTACAATTGACTGGTATCTGAATAATCAGGAGTGGATAAAAGGTATTGAAAACAAAAAAGCAGGAGTGTTATAAAAATGAAAGTATTAGTCACAGGAGCAAAAGGGATGCTCGGACAAGATTTATGTCCTGTTCTTGAAGATGTCGGGATGTTTGTTATTGAAACCGACATTGATAATCTGGATATAACGGATGAAGAAATGACAAAAGAAGTTATAAACAAAACTCATCCTGATATGGTTATACATTGTGCGGCTTATACTAATGTTGACAAAGCAGAAGAAGATTTTGAAACCGCCGAACGTATAAATATCTACGGCACAGAAAATATTGCAAAAGCCTGCGGTAGTTTAGACATTCCAATGGTCTATATATCAACGGACTATGTTTTCGACGGCACAAAAACAACACCTTATACCCCGGATGATAACACGCGCCCTGTAAACAAATACGGGCTTACCAAACTCCGCGGCGAAGAAGAAGTTAAAAAGTATTGCGAAAAATATTATATTGCACGCACAAGCTGGCTTTATGGTCATCACGGCAAAAATTTTGTAGAAACAATGCTTAGCCTTGCTCAACAAAATAAAGAATTGAAAGTTGTAGACGATCAGATCGGCTGTCCGACCTGGACTGTTGAACTTGCAAACGGAATTTTGAAACTTCTGTCCCAACCTTATGGGATTTATCATGTTTGCGGCTCCGGTTCTGTAAGCTGGTATGGGTTTGCTGAAGAAATTTTTAAACAAAGCGGGTTAACAGTTGATTTAAAACCTTGTACTACAGAAGATTTTCCGCGTCCTGCCAAGCGCCCTCGTTACAGTGTTATGGACAACAAAGGCTTATGCAGAAACTGGCAGGCTGCATTGCAGGATTACCTCCAGCTCAGAGATGTTTAATTCTTGCCCGAATGCGGTATTGAGTTTTGATTTTTTTTAAAGTATTATGCTCATAAAAAGTAAGTAAGGAGAGTTAGAAATTTATGATTTTGCAAGAAGATTTGAAAGTAATTAACGATGTAATAAAAAATGTAGCAATATTTATCCAGAATGACCCGATAGTAAAACCGGATTTTGAAGAATATTTGCGGACAGTAGGTTCAAGTATACAATCAGCAAACTTTCAGTCTGCTTGTTTTAATTATATTTTTGAAAGACGACTCGGCGAAGAAAGAAAAGGAATTATCCAAACATTTGTTGAACGTACAATGAATTTGCCTGAAGATTTTAAAAAAGTTGCTGAAGCTCTCGCTAAATCCGTTTCTTCAGTGTTTGAAATTAAAAAAATACTTAAAAACGGGTTTGAACTCTATAACATAATCAACGAAAAAGCCTATGAAGTAACTTCTCTGGTTAAAATGACATCGTTCCGCGGTATGGGATCCGGTCAATACGTAATTGCGAGAATTTTTTCTTATGAAAGTCAGCACTATCTTCTAGAAATATCAGGTGTTTTACCTGCTAACAGAAAAGATGATGCACTGCGTTTTTCAGTTGCTAAAATCATTCAGAATCCGGAACTGGTTTATATGGACAACCCTGAAAAATTAAAAGAACTTGAAGAAAATGTTGAAGAAGTCTATCAGAAATTTGTTGAATATTTCGGTACTGATGAAATTATCACAACTAACAAATACGCTGATGATATCATAAGTCTTTTTAATGAATATGCAGAGTTAGGCGAAAGAAAACCTTTTGATGACAAAATAGAAACTCTTGATACCTACAAATTCTTTGATGTAAGAGAGTTTAATAATTCGTATGAAAACTTTTTGGAAAATTCTCTGGGCGGATTTTCTTCTCACAGCGAAATCTATGATGTAGGTGTAATTTTTGACCGCGAATTAGGGTTATACGCAATACCTTTCTATGCAACATTTAATAAAATATTTGAGGTAAAAGATTACAGAGAAATAGAAAATTATGCCGCTTGTGTTCAATATTTCTTATTAAATGATAAATTTTCTCCAAATATCATAAAGCGTGTTGCAGAAAAACACGACAACTTTATGAAAGTTATTAACGATGTATGTAACGCAAATTACACTCTTGATGAACTTTTGAAAAAGTATAAGGCAAAATATTTTGAACAAAAAATATTTTCATCAACAACTGTTTTGTATAAATCAAAAGCTTTTTCTAATACACTCGGAATTATAGAAGAAAATGAAGAGCGTCCTGCAATTGATTCAAGCATTGATTTGTCCAAAATCGGCAGAAATGATCCTTGTCCTTGCGGCAGCGGTAAAAAATTCAAAAAATGCTGCGGCGCACATCTCAAATAACGAACATTCCTTCTGAGCTTCGGCTGACAAATCCTCTAAAGATATGATAAAATTTATCACCTTTAATTATAGTATAGTTTTATGTATGAGGTGGAAACAGAAGATTCAGAACTAAAAAAAGTCGGGCTGGAATTAATGTTTATGACGCCCGAAAAATATACACATCCTGACGGGATTACGGCAGTCGAACTTGCTAAACTGGTTGAACTGCCGCTTGAGGTTGTGAAAAAGAAACTGATTATTCTGAAAGATGCCGGACTTGTTCGCGTCAAAGGTATAAATCCTAAATACTGGAAATTTGATGAATATAATTTCCAGCGAATTGATGAGGATGATGAAGTTTATAGGCTTTTGTGCAATTTTGATGATGTTGATTTTGACCGATACTTTCAGTATTAATTATTGAAAAATCTTAACAGCACGCGGCAGAATGCCCAGACAATAAGATATAGTTATTCCGTAATTTGTAATAGGTACACCGTTCTTATTTGCGATTAGAATACGTGAAAGAACTTCACGTCTGTTTGTCATACAGGCGCCGCAATGTATTATCAAACTATATTCACTTATATCAGGGAAATCATGTCCCGAATAGTTTTCAATAATCAAATCCTTCCTTGTTTTTTTGCGTAACAGAGCCGGTATTTTAACCCGCCCTATATCGTCCTCTATGGCATGGTGCGTACAGCTTTCCAGTATAAGGACTTTACTTTTATCATGAAGTTTGTCAATTGCTTTCGCCCCTTCTACAAAAGCCTGCAAATCGCCTTTCAGCCTTGCAAAAAGTATTGAAAATGATGTTAACGGGATATTGTCAGGCACAATTTCACTCACTTGTTTAAACGCTTGTGAATCAGTTATTACAAGTGCCGGCGGAGTTTTTAAATTATCCAGTGCGTCTTTTAATTCACTTTCTTTCACCACATAACTCATGCAATTACTATCCAGAAGATCTCGTAAGGTTTGTACCTGCGGCAGTATTATACGCCCTTTAGGGGCTTCTTTATCCAGAGGTATCACAAGTACAACACTGCTTTTATCCGGAATTAAATCACCTGCGATTTGGGGTGGATTAACAAAATCTTCCGGCAGAAGTTTTATCAGTAAATTTTTAAATTCAAAAATAATATTTTTGTCATCTTTAACAGAGGTAATCAGAATATTTTGTGTGAACTTCTGCAATTCAGAGAGTTTTTCGTCCGAAATTTTTTTCAGATCATTTTTGTTAACCACGATTAGATAAGGGATTTGCAAGGCATTAAGCATGTTTGCAATTTCTATATCATAGCTGTCAAAACCGTTATAATCGCAAATAATAACCCCAATATCTGTACGGTTAATTATTTTTTTGGTTTTTTCTATACGCAGAGAGCCGAGTTCGCTGTTATCATCGATTCCGGCAGTATCAAGAAAGGTGACAGGTCCTACGGGTAAAAGTTCCATTGATTTTTCCACAACATCGGTGGTTGTTCCTGCAATATCAGAAACAATAGAAACTTCCTGACCTGTAATCCGGTTTACAAACGCGGATTTTCCAACATTTGTGCATCCAAAAACTCCGATATGTAATCTCATTGATTTTAAAGCTTTCATATCCCGCCTCTCTTACTAAAAAAGCTGCCCGAAGGCAGCTTTTAAACTTAAAATTAACCTCTGATACCAAGCTTTTTGACTAATTCTCTATATTCATCAAGATTTCTTGATTTCAGATAAGAGAGTAATCTTTTTCTTTTACCTACCAGCATCAAAAGACCTCTTTTAGTTGCGAAATCTTTTTGATTTGTTTTTAAATGTTCGGTAAGTTCGCTTATTTTTTTGCTCATCATAGCAACCTGAACTGCTGCTGAGCCGGTATCTTTTTCGTTTGCACCATATTCTTTTATGATGTCTTGTTTGTTCTTTAAGTTCATATCATTTTTCCTTTTCGTTGAGTGATTATTGGCGTAAGCACTCTACAAAGGAAATCATAATATATCAAGAAAAAAAATCAACACCATGAAGATATTCATGTTACAAGAACTTAAATATTATCCCATATAAGAGATGCGCCCATAGAAAGAATTTGCGCTGTTCAAGTGATCACGTGCAATTTCGACTTCAAGATCTGCATCAAATTTAGATGACTGCAAGTTTGTATATGTATTAAGTTCCTCTGAATATTTACTTGTATCGTCACCATAGGTCATGTATTTTGTTTCTAACTCTTTTAAGGCATTTTCATAATTTTCTTCCATTGCCTGACTTGCCCGCATTGCAGCTTCATAACGTTTCTCTGCGTTTATTTTATCCTGTTCTTTTTCGCCAACCCATTCTGATACGCCTTTTTTGATATTGTCGGATAAATTCTTGCTTGCTTCAAGCAGAGCCATATATCTTGAGTGTGATTTTGTAAACTCATAATACTTTTCAAATGAGCCAAAGCGTTCCTGCAATTTTGGATTTTGATCATATTCCATTCTTGCGTAGTAGCTGTTCACTTTACTTTTTTCTTTGCCTGTAACCCAATCTTTTAGCGGATCTGTAGACATATTGGAAAAGTTTTTGCCAAAAGTCCAGGCTGACTGGCTTTTTAACTGTAGCTTGCAAAATGCCATATAATTTTCAAGCGACCCAAAACGTTCCTGTAAATTTGGATCTTTTGCGTATTGAATTTTTGCATTTATTTCGCTAAAGCCCATAGCTATTCCTTTTCTCTTAACGTTCTTAATTATATAAAGTATATATTTGCCTGAAAATTGACTTTTTTAACCTTGCTTTGTTAAGAAATGTTAATTTTTAAAAAAGTTATACTTTTTTCTCTGTGATAAAATATTTATATGAAAGACTTTTTGATATCACTATTAGACTGGATTTATAAAAAGAAGTGTTATTTTTGCAAAAGTTCAAAAGAGTGTGTAAAAATGTGTTCTCGCTGCTATGAGGAATTAGAACACCTTGCACTCACTCCGCAAAGAATAGTTGAGGGCAAAAAAGTCTACTGCGCGGGCGTGTATTCTAAAAATCTTCAAAAATTGATACGCGGCTTAAAATATCATAATCAGCCTGATTTAGCATATTTTTTAGCCAGATTTATGCTTGATTACTGGTCGCAAATTACTAACAGGACTGATTTTGAGGTTGTACCTGTTCCTATTTTTTCCAAAAGAGAAAAACAGCGAAAATACAATCATATGAATCTTGTTGGAGAAGAATTTTGTAAACTGACAGGCAATACTCTAAACACATCGCTTGTGAGCAGAATAAAAAATACAAGACCGCAATACAATCTCAAGCGTCCTGAGCGTATAAAAAATCTTGAAAATGCATTTGCCGTAAATTCTCAAAATTATAAAGGAAAAACAATTCTTCTGATTGATGATATCTGCACAACAGGCACTACTTTTGAGCAGATGATAAAACAATTGAAAAAATCCGGGATTGAGGATATTATATGTTTAGCCGCAACAACCCCGTTTGGTGAATAGATGATTTTAAAAGCTTTTTCAGTATACATACAACGCCATAAGAATGATATTTTGACAAGCAAAACGACTGCTACAAAACTGCTTTGCCGCTGGATTAAGCATGTAATTAACAAAAATCCCAAAAACCATGTTGATAAAATTGTGCATCGCGAAATAATGCTTGCGGAAAACAACGCCGGAGATTTCCTGATTGTCGGAAAGTCAGAAAGCGGAAGAGTGTTGGTTAATGCACTATACAACTATTCGCTTAGTTACGAACATTTTATATTAAGCAAGCGGCTTGAGGATAAGTTACCCGACAATTTCTCCAACTGACTTTTTTGAATTAGTCCACCGGCGGATTTTATTATTTTTTTTCATTTTTACAATAGATATGAAATTAGACATATTGTGGAGTGTAAAAATGAAGAGTGTAATTTATCAATCACCGGTATCAGAATTAAAAGAATTAAATAATCTTTTTATTGAATTAACAGCAAAAAATTGTAACCAGCGTTGCAAACATTGTTATATTGATTTTCCTTTGAGTAAAAATGTGAAGGATTTTATCTCAATTGAGGCGATAAAAGAAGCTTTAGACGACACTATGCAGAGCAATATCCAATGTATTTATCTGACAGGGGCAGAACCGATGACACACCCTGATTTTAATGCAATTCTGCGTCTGTGCCTGAAGCGTTCAAATGTCTGCATATTTACAAACGGCACATTTATCAATGAAAAAAAAGCGCGTTTTCTTAAACGTGTGGAAGATGAAAGTAATTTTGAAATAATATTCAAATTAAGTATTGACCATTATAACGAAGTAAAAAGTGATGATATACGCGGTCGCGGGTCATACAGACAGGTGCTGCATGCAATAAAAAGCCTGGTTAAATACGGTTTTAACCCGATTTTATGCGTGACAAATTTTTACCAAGAGGACGAAAAAGTATTGCGCGAGGAGTTTTTAAAATTGTGTGCAAAATTGAATTTTCAGGCAACAGACTCTAATATATGCATAAATGAATACTTTGATAAAAATTCACCTTTTGAATTTTCAAAAAATCTTAACTGGAACAGTTTAGACTGCGAAAACGGAAGAATTTTAACGGCAAAAGGTGTCTATACCTGTCCTTTTTTGGCGAATGATCACCGTGGACGCTGTGGCAGCACATTCAAAGACTTTGCGCAAAAAACAGCTCTGGAAACAAATTTTTGTGCAGCCTGCATTAAAAATAAAAATCAGCTTTTCGGAATAAATTACAAATTATTTGAGTAACATAAAAGCACATTACTTTTTAGAAATGTCAGGCGGAGCTGTCTGTTCAGCAGGCGCTGTAGATGTGCTTTCCGGAGCAGGTGTTGCGGCGTCTGCTTCTGATTTTTGTGAATACAATTTTATTTGTGATTTTATCAGCAATATTTTTTTATCTTTTTCGTAAGGAACAATTTCTATATTGGAAATTTCAAGAAAATGTTCATGCTTATACAAATCTCTCAAAAATGCCTGAAAATGTTTATAATCTGATATCATTTCAAGACTTAATGTACAGACATTGTACTTTGATGAGGCATTTTTTACAAAATTGTCATCAGAAGGGTTGTAATCATATTTAACTGCGCGGGTTTTGATAGAATTTTCACGGATTACTTTCAATATATCTCCGAAGGCCTCTGCCATAACCGCTTCTGTATCAAGCCCTGATTCTATAGGTTTGTAAAAATCTTTTATCGGATCAGCCTGCTTATCCATTTTTTGTTTCATTGTGGTTTTTAATTCTTCAAGTTTTTTTTGATTTTCTTGTATAGATTTATTTTTTTCTGAAACATTTTTATTTACTTCCACAAAATCCTTTACCGTAGGAATAAGCATTTTGATTAACATAAAACATGCAATAAGCCCCATTATTAAAACGAGGATAGGAAGTCTTAATTTTTTAGCGTATAGAATAATTGTATCTTTATCCATTTAAGTATTCCTTATTTATAATCCTAAAGGTAAGGTTTTTGGTACGACAGCATCTATTTTTTTGTCATCAGCCGGAGCTTTATTGCTGCGAGGCTGCGGGTTAGTAGGTTCATTAGATTTTGGAGCCTGCTGTGCTGTCGCGTTTTGTCCTTTAGCACCCTCAGTGTTTTGTTCAGATGCGGTGAGTGCCTGTAATTCAGCTTCGGACATGTTTGTTATTTCAAAGATATAAGTCTGCCGGCTGTTTTCCACGGCGTCTTCTATATTTGTGGTTGCCATTTCAAGGCGGTATAATCTGAGTTTTGAATTAAGCAGATAATCTTTCAAGTTTTTATAAAAAGTATAGACATCTTCAACATTTGTTGAGGCACCCTTAATATCTATTTTGCCATCTTTTTGAGTAAAGAAATAAGTTACCCAAAGACCTTTTGGAACGGATTCACTCAAAGCACTGTATGCCATAAGTTTCATTTTGTTGTATTTAAGGGTATCCTGAATTTCTCTTTTTACATTGAAAGAATCCAGTTGAGCTTCTTCATCTGAATATTTTTTAACTTCATCTTCAAGTTTTTGCGCTTCTGTTGTTATAGTATCCAGTTTTTTCTGAATATTATTTTTCCCGAGCGGCAATAAAATATTCAAAGCCAGAATAGGAACTATAAGCACGGCAAGTGCAATAGAAACTATTTTTAATGCTGCCTGCTGGGTTATTTCAAATTCTTTTTCTCCAACGCGTATAATAACAGGTGAATTATCATCAACAGTACTGGCTCCGGAATAGCTGTCCATAAAGTTCATCTGCATAGGCAGATTTGGTAATAAGGAAACGCCGATACCAAGAGCTTCAAGCGTAATGCTTGAGGCTATATCCGGGAGAATATCCAGACTTGTGGAGATAAATTCATCTTTTCTGTAAATATTATTTTCAAGATATCCGGTAGAATTTTCGGTATTGGATATTCTTGATGAAAGTATTTGAGCACTGACAAGATCGGTATTTGATATAACGTAATTATAATTTGCCGGATAATTCATCAGAGCAAGCTGTAGTGATGAAGTTATGGCATTGTATAATTCTTCATTATCGAAAGATTTCAGAGCGAGCGGTTCTTCATAATAATCAATAATTTTAGCCCCTTGCATTGAGCATATTGAATATCCGCTTAGCCCTACGATAATCAAATTCCAATTAGTTTCTGTCCGCATAGGTTCGCCGACAAGATCAGAAAAATATAATGCATTTATAGCCGACGAAAGTGATGTTTTAACACCGACAAGAGTTGCTCCTATTTCAGCAAGTGCTGATTTTATATTATCGACAACATCTTTTTGTAAAGCAGAATAAAATACTCTTCTGGTTTCACCTCCGAATTTGCTGTTGGCATCCATCCAGGCGACAAGCGGGTCATGGCGTTTAAATGTATATGTTTGCTCAGCTTCTGATATCAAAACTTCGCTTACTGCATCATCACCAAGTATTAACGGCACCTCTTTTGTCCCGAATAACACCATTGGCAAATTTAAAATAATATTACAATGCAAACTTATATGTAATTCATCAAACAGATCCTTAACTGCGGCTTTAAATTCCTCATAATCTGTTATTTCCCGTAATGATTCGTTATATTCCAACGGTTTGTTTGCGTAAGCTGTAATCATTTTTGTATTGGTATCGACTTTGATTATTTCCAGCCCTACACGCGGGGAAACAGAAAGGTAGACAGTTTCTTTGCTGCCTATGCCAAGTTGCAATAATATTTCATTTATATTAATATTCATAAAAATTTTCTTATTTTACTTACTCAATATTTCTTTTTTTATTATACAATATATTTTGAAAATAAAACATTTTTAACATAAATTTACACCAAACGTAGGAGATAACCCCTAAAAGTGAAAGAAATTATAGAAAAAATAAAAAAATTAAAAGAAGAGAAAAAAGCAGTTATATTAGCACACTGCTACCAGAATGCCGAGATAGATGAAGTTGCTGACTATGTTGGAGATTCATTATACTTGAGTCAGATGGCGGCAAAAACAGATGCTGAAATCATCTTATTTGCCGGAGTATATTTTATGGCACAGACAGCAAAGATTCTTTGTCCGGATAAAAAAGTTCTGTTGCCAAGACTGGAATCTGGATGCCTTATGGCTGATATGATAAATTTAGAGCAGCTTAGAGAATTTAAATCCAAAAATCCGAATATTCCGACAGTGTGTTATATAAATTCAACAGCAGAAGTAAAATCAGAATGTGATATTTGCTGCACAAGCTCTAATGCTTTAAAAATTGTAAAAAGTCTTAATGCTCCAAAAGTTCTGTTTTTACCCGATACCTATCTTGGCAAATGGGTAGAACAACAATTAGGCAATGTAGAGGTAATTACATATCCCGGATTTTGTCCGACACATTTGAGAATACGAGAACAAGATATTCTGGATGCACAAAAAAAATATCCGGGTGTAAAAATTCTGGCACATCCGGAATGCCACCAATCAGTTACTAAACTCGCTGATTATGTAGGCAGTACAACGGGTATTATGAAATATACAACAGAGCACCCTGATAAAAAATACATTATCGCTACAGAAAAAGGCGTGGTTGACAGACTTAAACGCGATTATCCGGATAAAGAATTTATTCTTATCAAAGACAATATTGTTTGTCAAAATATGAAATGGCACACTCTAACCGATATTCTTAACGCTTTGGAAAAGGAAGAATACGAAATTGATGTTGATAAAGATATTGCAGTAAAAGCACTGCAATGTATTGACAGAATGCTCGAGGTATCCAAATAATGGAGGATATCATATTCGGTAAAAATTCAATTTTAGAAGCCCTTACAGCCGGTACCAGAGAGATAAACAAAATCCTTATCTCAAAAAATCTTCATTCAGATGCAAAGCTTAACAAAATAAAAGATTTAGCAAGAGAAAAAGGTATTGTTTTTCAATTTGTTGCAAAGGAAAAATTTCTTCCTTATGCAGAATATAATCATCAGGGAGTAATCGCACAAATTTCTCCTGTAAAATATCAGGAACTTGATGAATTTTTATCAAAAAAGCATGAAAATTCATCACTTGTCATTCTGGACGGCGTAGAAGATCCGCATAACCTCGGCGCGATTATCAGAACATGCGTTTGTGCAGGCGTTAGCGGAATAATAATTCCCTCAAGACGTAATGTTCAGGTTAACTCTGTTGTGGAAAAAACAAGTGCCGGGGCGATTAATCACATACCAATTATAAAAGTCAATAGCCTTGTTAACGCAGTTCAAAAACTCAAAAATAGCGACTGGTGGATAATTGCCACAGACGCAAGTGCAAAAGATAATTATTTTGATATAAATTATTGTGATATGAATTTTGCAATAATAATGGGTGCCGAGCATGCCGGTGTATCAAAATCTTTGTTAAAAATTTCTGATTTTGTTGTTAAAATTCCTATGCAAAATGAGTTTAACTCATTAAACGTATCAAACGCTCTCAGCCCGATAATATTTGAAGCAGTACGGCAGAAAATTAAGCAAAGTAAATAATTCGCAATAATTTTGAAAATACGATAATATAATAATGAGGGAGAGTATACTTATGAAAAGAGATATAGAAAAATACGGTTTACTTTCAGAAGAAATATCAGATGAGAATGTCGACTTTCACAAACTACAATTAGCAGAGGAAGAAGAAGGCGACGGCGAAGATGTTCTGCATTCAGTTGAAGACCCTAAAATACAAGAAAATTTATCTTCAGTAAGCGCTGACGACAGTGTAAAAATATACCTTCAACAAATAGGAAAAATCCCGCTTTTATCAAGCGAACAGGAGCTTGAAATTGCAAAAAAAATCTATCACGATAACGATACTTTTGCCAAAGACTTGCTGGTAAACGCAAACTTGCGGCTTGTTGTCAGTATCGCAAAAAAATATATCGGTCGCGGACTATCATTTCTTGATTTAATTCAAGAAGGCAATATGGGGCTTATCAAAGCTGCCGGACGCTTTGATTATACAAAAGGTTACAAATTCTCTACCTATGCATCATGGTGGATACAACAATCAATAACACGCGCAATAGCAGATAAAGCCCGAATCATAAGACTTCCTATCCACATGATAGAATCTTTAAGCAAAATCCGCCGCGCAACAATTGATCTTACAACCGAACTCGGTCACCCGCCAACTAAACAGGAAATCGCATATAGATTAGGAGTTTCTGTTAACAGATTGAACTCTATAATCAAATCCGCACAATCAACAATCAGCATGGATACTCCTGCCAGTTCCGATGAAGATGCCGCAGTAAAAATATCTGATTTTATTATAGATGAGGACACAATCGCTCCGGAAAACAGAGTTTCTCAGGAAAATCTGTTTGATGACATAAGAAAAATCCTAAATCAGTTAAGCCAAAAAGAACGCGATGTCTTAATCCTTAGATATGGACTTGATAATGAAGGCGCAAGAAAAACTCTTGATGAAATAGGTTCGCAATACGGAGTTTCCCGCGAAAGAATAAGACAAATTGAAAACCGCGCAATGTCTAAACTTAAAAAATTGTGCAAAAATAAAAAACTCGCAATAGGTCTGAAAAATTACTTTGGCGCTTAATTATCACACTTTTCCATTATTAAACTTTTATAAAGACCCTTATTACATATGATATACTATAAGTGAGGGTAGTTTAAGAAGGAGAAAAAAATGATACCTATTTTAGATTCAAAACGCCAGTACGCTCAAATTGGAGCAGAAGTAGAAAAAGCAGTATGCGAAGTTTTACGCTCAGGATCATATATCCTCGGACCAAACACAAAAGCTTTAGAACAAGAACTTGCAGACTTTATCGGCTGCAAATATACTGTAGGTCTTAACTCAGGAACAGATGCTCTTCACCTTGCATTAAGAGCACTGGATATAGGAGCAGGTGACGAAGTTATAACAGTTGCATTTACATTTGTCGCAACAACAGAAGCTATTGGAATTGTTGGTGCAAAACCTGTTTTTGTTGATATTGACGCTGATACATTCAATCTTGATGCATCAAAGCTCGAAGCCGCAATTACCCCTAGAACAAAAGCTATTATACCTGTTCACCTCTACGGGCAGCCTTGCGATATGGATACAATTATGGATGTTGCAAAACGCCACAATTTACACGTAATTGAAGACTGCTGTCAGGCAATAGGCGCTCTTTATAAAGGCAAAATGGTCGGTACATTCGGTGACTTTGGCTGTTTGAGCTTCTACCCTACCAAAAACCTCGGCGGCATGGGTGACGGCGGCTTGATTATGACAAGTGATGAAAAACTCCGCGACAGAGTCGTTGCATTGAGAAACCACGGCGGCGCTATCCGTTATCACCATGACGAAATAGGCGTAAACAGCCGTCTTGATGAAGTTCAGGCTGCTATTTTGCGTGTAAAACTTCCTCACGTAAAAGAATGGAATGAAAAACGCCGCGAACACGCTTATTACTACAATGAACTGTTTGCAAATTGTCCGGATGTTCAAACTCCAAAAGAATTAGATAATACTTACTGTGTATATCACCAGTACACTGTTAAAGTTCCAAACCGCGACGCAGTTCACAAAATGCTTCAGGAAAACGGCATAGGCGCAATGCTCTATTATCCAATTCCTTTACATCTGCAAAAAGTTCACGCATACTTGGGTGTTGGAAAAGGTTCTTTGCCTGTAACCGAAAAAAATACAGAAATGGTAATCTCTCTTCCGATGTTCCCTGAATTGACTAAAGAAGAACAACAAACAGTTGCTAAAACTTTGATTGAATGCATTGAAAAATCAAAAACAGCCGCAGCTGTATAAGTTAAAGAATATTAATAAAAAAAGACTCGCTTTTGTAAGCGGGTCTTTTTTAACTGTATAAATTCAAATTCTGACCTTTTGGAATGAGCTGTCCAAATTCATCATATGCTCCTTTTAAATCACCAACAGCATTTGGACTAAAAGGTGAATCTGCATTGTAGTTTATCTGGAATAATCCAAGCCCTTTTGCCCCTCTGAACGCATCCGGATTAGTTAAATCAATTGTACCTGCATGCCTTGCGGCTGTACTTTGATACAACTGGGTTACAAAGTTTGTTTTTAATGGATTGTTATTTGTTGTGACCGTTCGGGTTTCAGTGGCGCTTGTGTTGTAGGCTTCATATCTATCTTGGACGTTACCTAACTGCGGACCACCAATAGCCCCGATTGCCTCATTCTGGTGAGCCATGATGTTTTTCCTTTTTTATACTCTTGTATATATAAAGTATATACTAATTAAAAAATTGCCTTTTTGGATTGGGCTTTGTTAACAATTGTTAACTGTAATTTTAACAAATAGTCCTCCCGCGCATATAATATACCCTGGTTTACCTAATCTATAACACATTATTAAGTTTTGTAAAGTGTAAAAACCACACTAAATAGGGCATTTGAGGAAATTTTTTATAATTTATTAAAAAGAATACTTGACATTTATTTTGATTTAGAGCATAATAATAATATAAGATTTAAGTGTAGTCGAAACACTAAATATAAATAGATTCATTAACCCCAAAACATATAAACTCCTAAATAATAAACACTAAAGAGACCATTAGGATGCAGAAAACGACCCACTCATTATTATGAGTGGTTTTTTTTGCGTGCGAGCAGAGACAGGCGGACAAGCCTGGTACACGAAGGTAGGCGTAGCCTACTCTTACATATAGGAACGATATTGGAGTTGCCGCCTTTTGCTTAAACTTAGAATGCAGTACAGACTTAAATGTCGGCTTATAACGGTCACCGTTGCGCCGTCATCCCGCAACGAGAATGTGTGCAATTCTCATTGACAGACACCTTGCGGGATCTCAAAAATTACCTTAAAATCTAATGTCACATTTCTTTCTCTTGCTTGCTTGTTCGCGAATTACGAGTGTCAACGCCGCCGCCTTCG
>CALUQJ010000015.1 GCA_944322865.1 Candidatus Gastranaerophilales bacterium | reverse complement strand
GTTTTTTAACTTTTTTCTTTATCTGTGATTTTGTCGGATTACTCATAAGTACCTGCCTGTATATCTCTAACTACTTCGCCGTTATCAAGTGTGATAACCCGTTTTCTGAAATAATCAACCATGGCATTATCATGGGTAGAAACAATAACCGTAATTCCACGCTGATTAATCTGGTCAAGAATCTGCATAATTTCCATTGAGTTTTTCGGATCTAAGTTACCTGTCGGCTCATCCGCTATTAACAAAGGCGGACCGTTTACAATTGCTCGTGCAATACCTACTCTTTGCTGTTCGCCCCCTGACAATTCAGCAGGCGTTACATTCATTTTGTCATACAAACCGACTATTTTTAATGCCCCGCAAACCCTTGCATTTATTTCTTTTGAACTTATACCAAGAGTTCTTATTACATACGCAACATTGTCATAAACACTCTGGTTTTGCAGCAGTTTATAATCCTGAAAAACAATTCCCATACAGCGGCGCAGATTCGGAATTTTATCGCTGGAAAGATTTGCAACGTTAATCCCGCCGATTGTGACAGTTCCGCTTGACGGACGTTCTTCACTGTAAAGAAGTTTCATCAATGTGGATTTGCCTGCCCCTGATGCTCCGACAATAAAAACAAATTCTCCTGACATAATATCAAGATTAATGTTTTTTAAAGCATAATTGCCGTTTTTGTATTTCTTAGTAACACTTCTGAATTGTATCATATATTTATCCTTTATAAGCCAGACGATACTTATCTATCTGACGTTTAATACTTATAACCAGTTTTTCAGCGGTTAACCCGTAATAATCAAGCAGAAAATCAGCTTTCCCGCTCTGTCCGAAGGTGTCATTTACCCCGAGTCTGTGAACAGGTACAGGATAGTATTCGGCAAGCAGTTCGCAAACGGCACTGCCTAAACCGCCGATAATTGAATGATTTTCTACTGTAATTACAAATTTTGTTTTCTTAACACAGTCGATAATTGTTGCTCCGTCAAGCGGTTTTACAACCGGTGCATTAATTATTTGCAGAGAATACCCCTGTTTTTTCAGTATCTCCGCCGCCTCAATAACTTCCACGAGCGTTTCGCCGTTTGTAATAACTGTTACATCAGTTCCTTCCTGTAATACATCCACTGTGCAAAAATCAAATTTGTAATCCTCCGGAAAGATATCGCAAACATTTGTCCGCGGGATTCTTATATACATAGGACCGTAATTTTCAGCGGCAAATTTAATAACTTCAGCGCATTCACGGCAATCAGCAGGAACAATTACTGTCATATTAGGGATACTACGCATAAGCGAAATATCTTCAAGCGCCTGATGACTTGCCCCGTCCTCACCAACAGTTACACCGCCATGAGTACCGACTATTTTTACGTTAAATTCAGGATAGCAAACAGAATTTCTTATCTGATCATAAGTTCTGCCGGTTGCAAACATTGCAAAACTTGCAACAAATGGTATTTTTCCTGCTGCCGCAAGTCCCGCCGCAGTCGCTATCATATCCTGTTCTGCTATTCCGCTGTCAAAAAATCTTTCCGGAAACTCTTTTGCAAAAATTTGGGTTTGCGTAGAGCATGCCAGATCCGCATCCATAACCACAATATCTTTATTTGTCCTGCCCAATTCGGCTAAAGTTTTGCCGAATGTTGAACGTATAGATTTTTTTTCTTCCCTGTTAATTAGCATTATCCCGTATCCTGTCTGATTATTTACAGTATAAAACCCCGTGTAAAAAGTTTCCACTAATATATTAACACAAAAAAAATGTTTGTAGTAGAATTATTTCAGGGCTATGTGTTAATTTTTTTATTGACATACTATAAAACTTCAAGTATAAATAGCATTTCAGACATTTTTGTTAAGATTTATTAAAAAAAATAGAAAGATTAGCAATTTTATTTCTTGAGGAGTCTTAAATCCAGTGTAGAAGAAATAGGAATATTCATATTATAGGAAAGGAAGAAATTATATGATGCAAGTTCCAAATGTAGTCAATCCTTACATACCGCAGCCTGTACAACAGCCTAGCTATAATGCGGTAAAGATTGATATTATTAATCCTCAGGCAGGCGCACAACAAGCACAACCTGCACAATATGCGCAGCCTACAATGCCGTTATACAACTACCCTCAAAACCAGGTGTATAACTATCCTCAAGCAGAGCAACAACCTTACTACATGCCGCCACAGGTAACACAAGCTCCGGCATGTCCGCCATGTGAGGTTCCAGTACCGCCTGCTACACCCTCAGTAGCACCGGCTCAACCGGTGCAAGCAGAAGCAACAGCAGCAGCTCCACAGCCACAGGTTATTCAACAACAAAACGTTAATGTACCTCCAACAGTTGTTCCGCAGCCTGTAGTTACTCCGGAAGCTCCTGTTCAACCGGTAGCTCCAGCAGCCCCTGCTGCAACCACAGCTCCGGTAGAAGTCGTTCCGCCGGCTCCTGTTACCCCGCAGGTTGATTTAAACGGTTTTATCGCTAAATTAACAAGCCCTGATTATGAAGTGCAGGCAAATGCTATGGAAGAAATAGCTAACATGGTTAAAGATGAACCGCAAAAAGCAACCGAATTATTAGATGAAAAAGTTATTAATGCTTTAAACAACATCATTACAGCTGACTCAAGCAAACTTGATGGTCCGACACAGGAACAAATCGCAGCAAGACAAAAACTGATGTCAGGAGAAAAGTTAACTGATGAAGAAAATAAATTAGCTAACACAATGACTCCGATGGAACAAGCTGAAAGAAATAAAAGCTATGCAATGTTCACCGAATCAATAATGCAAAAACTCTACGGTGATGAAGTACAAAAACTTTCAAACACAACTGTTCCGTTGACTGAATTACCGGGGGCTGTAACAATCGTTGACCAATTGAAAGACAACCCTAACCCTATGGTAAGAGCATCAGCAATTGAAGCATTAAGCTATATCCAACAGCCAGCTTACAAAGAAGACTTGAAAACTTTGTTCACAATCGCACAAAAAGATCAGGACAAAAACGTTCAAGACGCAGCAACAGCAGCATTGGATAAATTAAACAAAATATAATGTAATTCCTTTCTTTTTAACATAAAAAACAAACCGGTATGAAGTAATTCACACCGGTTTATTTTTTATTTATTTAAATCCTTATTATTCTTCTTTCATTTCAAAATCTTTATTAAATGCATAAAGATAAACAATTCCCATTAACGCTGCATAGAATAACAATTCAGCCATTTCTTCAAGAATAGGATTTTTAAAAGAAATTGAATTTTCCGCAACAAGCCCGAGTACCATACCGAGAATTATAAACAGCATGTGCCAGAACGGGAATTTGATATTTTTAACATAATGCCATAAAGTAATGAACAATTTATGTTTCAGAAAATATATTGCGGTAATTGCGATATACAAGCCATACAGTGGATGAGCAAGCCAGCCGTATTTAATATCACGCCAACGGTAGTAACCGTTTTCTATACCGGCGATAGGAAAAAATATTGTGCGACCGCAATTAACTTCACGCAAGAATAAAATAATTATTACCATTGCCATTGAGTTAAAAAATGTTTTGTTAACTTTTGCCTTAAGTGCAAATGCAAAAGCAAATACAAGGAAAACAAGCTGTAAAGTTTCCAAAGGGCCTGTTTCGTAAGAAACAGAAAGCGGGAAAAACATTACCGCAGGTACTGTCAACAAAAATATAATAAGCGGTACCCATAATACCTGATAAAACTTAAAATTCAGGTGTGCCAAAATAAAATCTTTCATTCTTAATATCCTTTAATTCCACTAATTTTTTATAATTGAATATTTAACACCCAATATAACATAAAGTCAACTTAATTCTAACGAAAAACTAACAAATTTATGATATAATTTAAACCGGAGGTAGTTATGTTAGAATATTTTTTAGGGTCATATATTATTACAATATTCGGACTTGCAATGGCATATATGTGGGGAGAGCATGCCCATGCAGGCAGCGGCTTAACCTGTGTTTTTATAGCAATAGTGCTTTCAGTTCTGGAGGTAAGCTTATCTTTTGATAACGCGGTTGTTAATGCCATGAAGTTAGAAAAAATGTCGCACAAATGGCGTCACAGATTTTTAACCTGGGGTATTGCAATTGCAGTTTTCGGGATGCGTTTCCTGTTCCCGATACTTGTAGTTTCAATATTCGCCAAATTAAGCATGCTTAATGTTATTGATATTGCACTGAATAATGTTGATAAATATGCATACTATCTTCACCAAACGCATGCGCCTATTGTTACTTTTGGCGGTTTGTTTTTGCTTATGCTTTTTTTATATTACTTTTTCGATCACAACAAGGATGTTCACTGGATTAAACCGATTGAAGAACCGCTTGCACATTTAGACCATATCAGAGGAATTGAAATTATAATTTCATTGTTTGCTGTTTTGATTACCCAGAATTTTGTTGTTCCTGAGCAAAAGCTTCATGTGACAATCGCTGGGGTTTGCGGAATATTAACATATCTTTTGATTGACGGATTTACTCATTATCTTGAAAGACATGAACAGATGCGTCTTGCGCAGTGCGCAGAAGGGGCAAAATGTGCAGGATTAATGAGTTTTATTTATTTGGAATTAATAGATGCATCATTTTCTCTTGACGGGGTATTGGGAGCTTTTGCGCTCAGCAAAGATATTATAATAATTACAATCGGGCTTGCAATAGGGGCTATGTTTGTAAGATCTCTCACCATAATGCTTGTAGAGAAGAAAACCCTTGCGCAATTCAGATATCTTGAACACGGAGCGCACTGGGCAATAGGGGCGCTTGCACTTCTGATGCTTGTGTCAACCGTAAGAGAAGTACCGGAAGTTGTTACTGGTTTAATAGGTTTAGCATTTATCATATGTGCTTTTATTTCTTCTGTAATACATAACAAAAAACTGGAAAACAGAATTGCAGATAAAGGCGGTGAGGATGCTTAAACTTCCGTTTGTAAGTTTTATTGTTACCTCTTATAATTACGAAAAGTTTTTGTTAAGAACGCTTGAAAGTATCAAAGCACAAAGCTATAGTGATTTTGAAATAATAATTGTAGACGATGCTTCAAGTGATAATTCCGTAACTATTGCAGAAAAATTTATCGGACAAAATCAGGACTTAAAAATAACCTTGCTGGTTAATTCCAATAATAAAGGACAGCTTGCCTCAATGCTTAACGGGTTAAGCAAGGCGCAGGGACAATTTGTAAGTTTTGTTGACAGTGATGATATATTATTGAGCGACTATGCTAAAATTCATATCCAAACACACTTAAAAACATCTGTTGCCTTTACCTCATGCCGGCTGGTTGAAATTGGTGAAAATGATGAGGTGCACACGTTTAATTCAATTTCATCCCCTAAAGTCGGTAATTTTGAAGAACTTTTTTGCGGAGAAAACTATGAATATAAAATTTTGAAACATAAACGTTTCGGCGGTTGGTACTGGTCGCCAAATTCATCGGCTATGTATAGAAAAGCCGCTATAATAGGACTTTTAGAATACAAAAATACAGATGAATGGAGAATTTGTCCGGATAAATTTGTCATGAATTATGCATATCTAATCGGCGGAAGCGCACTAATTTCCAAACCGCTGGTCGGGTATCGCAGACACTCAGATAATGCAGGCAACTGCTCACTTGTAACAGGTGACAAAAAACTTATCTCTGATAAAACAACTTTTATTAATATTCAAAATAACTTAAAAATCCGTCAGGAAACAATAAAATTTCTATGGCAGATGCGGCATAAAAATGGTATCCGAATTACTGATAAATTAATTTCAACAGTATTATTTTCGTATTTATTCTAAAAAAACACCCCATATCAGGGGTGTTTTTTAAAATCATTTTTAAATTTCTATTTAAGTCTTACGTTAACTGAAGAACCTTTTTTAGAAATTTCTACTTTGTCTTCTCTTGCTAACCAGCCAAGACCTAAATCAGCGAAATTACCTTTCAAATCTAATTCTTTTTTCATTTTTGCGAAAGTTGTTTCACCGTTGTTGTTCAGGTAATCATAAATTTGTCCTGCTGAAAAACCAATTTGTTCTTGTAATTCTTGCATCATTCTAACCTCCATGCAACTTTTCTTTTTGCTAACTAACGTTTTCCGTTTACAAATACATATTAGAGCAATTTTTTAAAAAAGGCAATAGTATATTAGTATTAGTTTGAAGGTATTTTTTAAAAATTTTATGTTATAATTTAGTACAGAAGGAGTATTGATTTTGCTTTTCGAGGGTAGCTTAGTTTCAGATAAAACAAAAATTTTAACAGATAAATACACCGAATTATTAAATAATGGTGTAAGTGCATCTGAGATACTTGTTCTTGTTCAAAATTCTAATCTTAAAAACCAATTTATAGAGCAAACCCTTGACGGATTAAAGCTTGAAAGTTTTGAAAAATTGCAGGTGCATTCTTTTTTTTCACTTGTGTATAACACAATAAATGACAACTGGGCATTTTTAGAAAACGGAAATCCTTTTCCTAACCCGAAAATTTTACCCAACCTTGCAGGACTTGAGGTTTCGCAGTTTATTCTGAAAGACATTCTGAAAACCGTACAATTTAAAGGGTACAATTCAAAAAAATCCCTTCTTCATCAGCTTTTTCGGCGATATTCTTTGATCGTACAAAACAATTTGACTGATGATGATGTGCAGCTGAGGGCAAATATATTAGGAGAAAGTTTTGCAGAGGATGCCAAATGTGCTTTAAAAAAACTTTTGTCAAAAACCTTACAATTAAGGGACTTTGACTACCTCAGACAAACCCTGGTTTTTAACTATGTTTATAAAAACACTGATTACTTTAAAAACATAAAATATCTTTTTGTGGATGACGGAGATGAAGTTACGCCTGTATGTTTTGATTTTATCAAATATCTGGCACCGCAATTGAAGGAAGTTTATATTGCATTTGACAGAAAAGGAGCGAGCCGCGCGGGCTATCTGAGCGCCAATAAACTTGCGGTCTGGGAATATGAAAAAATCTTTAATCAAAAAGCCGTAAAACTTGAATCTAATTCAAACACGCAAGAAGATGCAGAAAATATTTATATAAACATTACCGAAAACAAATCAGTGCCGTTAAAAAATTTTTCAATGCAATCACCTTCAAAACGTGCGAGCATGCTCGACCTTGCTATTAATCAAATAAATGAACTTACATCAATAAGCGTTCAGCCAAAAGATATAGCTATCATAACGCCGGTTATTGATGAAATGCTTAAATTTACTCTCAAAGAACGACTGCGAAAAACTATAAATCCGGTCTATCTTTCAGGAAGTGAAAAACTAATCCAAAACAGACTTGTGCTCTCTGTTCTGACTATTTTGAAACTTAACACCCGATTGAAAGATAAATTGTCGGAATTTGATCTTCGCCCTGTGCTGGCTGATTTTCTTGGAATTCCTGTCAAATACTGTCAAAAAATCCTTGAAAATTTTGATACAAATAAAACATTTACAGAACAAGATTTTCCATTGGAAGAATATGCAGATAAATACAAAAAATTTCTCTCGCTGCTTGAAAAATTATCAACTTCTAACGATAAACTTTCGGAGCAGGTTTGTGATATCTACAACGAACTGGCTGAATTTAGCGCTATCAGTCCTAAAGAAATTACCAAATTTAATTTTTTTATAAAACAGTTGCAGGATTTTGAAAACATTTTCACTGACGGATTTGATGAGCGGAAAGAAGAGATAATCACTCAGATAGAAAATTCTATTATCTCGGAGAATCCGTATTCCACATTGGAAATAGGTGAGAATGATTTAGTTATCGGCACCCCGCAAAAAATAATTGACAACCGGATAAAAACAAAATATCAATTCTGGCTGGATGTATCAAGTGACGACTGGATTAAAAGCGATACCGGTCCATTGTATAACGCATGGGTATTCCAGCAGGGCTGGAGCAAAGATGAATATACTATTGATGATAATATAGAACTCGGACGTGAAAAAACAGCACGTATTTTACGAAAACTAACTCTTTGTGCATCAGAAAAAATATTTGCACTTTCCAGTCTTTTTGACGGCAGTGGAGTGGAAAATTTCGGCGGAATTGAAGATTATATAATCATCCCTGAAAAGGGAGAAAAAACAGAACCCGTTAAGGTAATGAAAATCATTCCTCGTGAAGATCAAAAACCCGTACTTGCTTATGAAAACGGGAAAATGGCAATATCAGCTGTTCCTGGAGCCGGCAAAACAACTATTCTTCTTGCATTGATTTTAAAACTTCTTGACAGAGGTGTTAATCCGGAAAATATTTTTGTCATGACTTATATGGAAAGCGCTGCAAGAAATTTCCGCGAACGCATAAAAAATATTCGCCAAAATTCTACCCAGCTTCCAAATATCAGTACAATACACGGGCTTGCTCTCAGAATTTTAAAAGAAAACGGCAATTTTGAGCGGCTGGGGCTAAACTCTGATTTTGAAATTTGTGATGATACTCAAAGAACGAGAATCGTGCGTGATATTTCAAATTCACTTAAATTGAAGAAAAACGAAAGTGAAGACTTTGACCGAGCTGTATCTGTTTTCAAAATGGGCGGCGGTGTTTTTCCAAAAGTATTTACAGATGTAAAACTCAAAAAATTCTCTACATTTTTTGACAATTATCAGAACATCCTGAAAGAATCTAATCTTATTGATTACGATGACATGCTGATATCTTCTGTAAGACTTCTGGAAGAAAATCCTGATATTCTCGCTTATTACCAGAATATTTGTCATTACATTATTGAAGATGAAGCTCAGGATTCGTCAGCTATCCAGCAGAGGCTGATAAATCTTCTTAGTGCTAAACACGGAAACTTAATTCGCTGCGGCGACATAAATCAGGCAATCACAACAACTTTTTCCAATGCAGATGTTGCAGGTTTTAGAAAATTTATTTCAGAAAGCAACAATGTGAGCATGGATTGTTCTCAGCGCTGCACGCACGATGTATGGACTCTTGCCAATGATCTTGTTGTCTGGGCTGACGGGCATGATGAATGTAAAAATGCATTCTATAAAATCTTTATGCATCCGGTAGAAGGAAGAAATCCGGAAAGTTCAAACGCTGTTCACGCTGATATTTTTGAAACAGGACTGGAAGAAAGGAATTTTGTTCTCAAAGAGATAAAAAATGCATTCAAAAAAAATCCGAAAGCAACTGCCGGAATACTTTTACGCAACAATTTTCAAGTTGCGCAATGGATGACATTTATCAACGACAGCGGACTAAAAAGCATTACAAGAAGTGAATGTCTTGAACAAAAATCCATATTCAGAACAATATATTCTGTATTGAATATGATATTACATCCGTTTGACAATAACGTTATAGCAGACAGTTATGAAACACTTGCAGAACTCGGATTTTACAAACAGCGGCTTGGCGTTGAAATTCGGAAATACGAACAGCCTTTTATCAATGCAAATTGCGATGAAATTCCGCAAATGAGTCTTGCACAATTCTTCTGGGATTTGAATTACTGGCTTTCTTTCCCTCATCTTACCGCTGATGAACTTGCAATAAAAATCGGACTTCATTATTATTCTTCAGACATTGAAAAATCTAATGTTTATCTTATTTCAACCCTGATAAAACGCATAAGTATTAATACAAAGAACTTTGCAACAATTATGGAGCGGCTGGGGGAACTTGCTAAAAAGCCGCGCCTCAGCGGATTCAATTTCTTCTCGGAAGAGGACGAAAATGATAAAGAATTTTTCGCTGGTAAAGTTCAGATAATGACATTACATAAATCTAAAGGTGATGAATTTGATTATGTATTTTTACCCGAAATGTCTGAAAAAAATCTAACTCTTGATATTTCACAAATCAAATTGAAATCCTCAGATTTTATGGAAAATTTAAAACGCTTGAATCCTGAATACAAGCCTAAATCCGAAAATGATTTAAAAGAGGAATTACTGGCTGAAAATCTAAGACTTTTATATGTTGCGATTACGCGCGCCAAAAGACAATTGTATTTTAGTGTAAGCAAGAAAGTTAAATCTTTCGGACGCGAAACAACTCAGGAGCCCGGAATAATTTTTTCAGAAATACTTACGGAAAGTGCAGGTGGTATATGCTAATTTTTTCTCCTAATATGCTGAAAACTTTTCTGGACTGTCCGCAAAAATATATTTTTAAATACGACGAAAAAATTTCAGTTCCGCAAAAATCAAGCTGGTTTGAAAAAGGTAAGAAAGTTCACGCCCTTGCGCACTATTATTTGCGCGGAGATGACATAACTAAACTGGAACCTGTTTTGAATAATGAAGAAAAACGAATATGGGAAACACTCAAGTCCAATCCTTATTTTCAAAAAAAATATGTAAAATCCGAATACAGTATATCTTGTAAAGTGGGAGATTACTGGATAGGCGGTCGTCTGGATGCGCTTATGACATCAGATAACGACTTATTCATTCTGGATTACAAAACAGGAACCGTGCCTAAAAAACCTGAACAGGATTTTCAAACAATGGTCTATCTGCTTTGTGTTTCTAAACTCTATAAAGAGGCTAATAATTTGAGTTTTGTATACATTGACCTCAAGAATAATGAAAATCATGTTGTGGAATTTAATGATGAATTAAAAGTTCTTTATGAGAAAGCGATAATAACCGCCTGCGATAAAATAACGCACCTAATACCTCCTGAGGAAATTGAACATACCAAACGCTGCGACTTTTGCGAATATAGAAAGATATGTTACTAATGAAGTTTGAACGGTTGTTACAGAAGCGATTAACTCACTAAAAGTGTCGGAAAACACTATTATTACAAAGAATATTTTTTAAAATCAATCCTAATTCGCCTCTTTCATAACAGCAATAGCTTCTTCAATTTCTATTCTTAAATATTCCATCTGCTGTTCAATGTTATTATTGTTATAAATATATCCTGCACCTCCATAAGCAAGGTAAGGTTTATATTTTTCAGCCTCTGCGCGGAGATTGGAAACCGTCTGGGCATGGTTGCTGACTTCTTGTAATCTTTGAAAAGAGATAAAAGAACTTTCAGGTTTTTCAGCATATTTATCGCGTAAATAATCGACATTCTTATTCAAAAAATAGACCCGCGCCACAAATCGCTGTACAGGTTCGTGTTCCTCAATAGAATCAAGAATTTTTTCAAGTACAGGTATCATTTCATTCAAATCGTTAATGTATTCGGATGTTTTGTCGGATTTCAAAATAATATTAACAAAAGCCGGATCTTCTCTTGGGATTGGTTTGAGAGCATTTCCGGAATGAAATTGTTCTGTTTTTTCAAAAACCGGTTTTGTGCTATTAGGTTCTGTTGTCGTAAAACTTTTACCAAGATCCGGCAATGTACCGACATATCCGGATCCTTGATCGGCAGGCGGTTTACGTCCGCCAAAAAGTCCCGCATAGCTTTGCGGCACCTGTAACAGAAATATTAAAAACAATACAAAAATTTTGCGCATATCTTTATTATAATGATGTATTTGAAAAAATCATCATATAAATTAAGGAACTAATCTTGTGGCTGTTCTTCTTCAATTGTTATATCGCATTTTCGTTTAAACCAGTGAACTTTTCCGTGTTTTGGGCAAGCATCTTCATCAAAATAGTACGGTTTTCCAAATGGTTGTAAATGCGGATCGCGTTTATATAAATCTTTGCCTTGCGCACAACGTTTTACATCACGTTTTTTCATTTTTTGTATTTTATTATACTTAGATTTTTGTTCACCGGATAATAGAGCTTTAAACTCTTTATCATATTTTTTAGCGGTTTTATCGAGTTCTTTTTTAAGATTTTTAATAACTTTTTTCTGTTTTTTAATTGCAGATTTATTAGCTTCCGGATTACATTGAAGTTTTTTCAGGACATAAATTTCCTGCTCAAGCACATTGATTTGAGCATCGAGTTCTTGAAAACGCCTCTCTTCGATTGTTTTTTTAAGTTTTCTTTGCGGCGGAGTAAGATTAAGTACATTGTAAGTGGCAGCCCTGTCATCAAAAATTCTGTCAACAAGTTCGGAGCACTTGCTTGACTGCTTAATTTCACCGGCAGAAATAGGAGTATCATATTCATTCGGTGATACTGTAACATTGCAGTTAGGGCATGCATTTGGTTGATCTGCCGCAATAGCAGGAAATGTTATAAATGTACTTAAAACTAATATTAAAAAGAAATTCTTCATAGCGTTTCTCCTATAGAAGTATTTTTGCATAACTTAAGAAAAATATCAAATTATTAACTTTTTATAGTAAAATCGTAATATGGAAGAAATGAAACTACGAAATTATGCATATTTAGGCGATGCCGTGTGGGAATTATATATACGTGAACATACGGTAGAAATAACATCAAACGCGAAACATTTGCATAAACTGACAACAGAGCGGGTAAAAGCGTCATATCAGGCGGAATTACTGCATAAAATGGAGAATAGCTTAACCGAGGAAGAACAGGAGTTGGCGCGTCGCGGACGGAACTTGCCAATACCAGTCGGACGCCGGTCCAACCAGACTGAATACCGTGCCGCAACAGCATTTGAGGTGCTAATCGGCTGGTGGTATAAAAAGAACCCAGAAAGATTGGAGGAATTTTTAGAAGGGATTTTAAGATTTAATGAAAGAGAGAATTAAGATAAGTTATAGAAGGCTTGATAATGGGTATTTTGACCAAATTTTATAAGAAAAAAATTGAATTTTAAAATTTTTTTTAAAAAGGGGGTTTACAAAAAAAAATCAGCATGTAGAATAAATATTGTGACAAATGAATAAAACCTATGGGGGTTTAGCTCAGCTGGTAGAGCATCTGCTTTGCACGCAGAGGGTCAGGAGTTCGAATCTCCTAACCTCCAAAATAAAAAGACAATTACAAATGTAATTGTCTTTTTATTTGCATTTGTAAACCAACAACACTAAATATAAGCTGTAGGAAGTCGTATGATGTAGTGTGATGTAATGTGATTAAACTGGTCGAAAGCGGACTTTATCAGGACATAAAATCACAAAGAATCTTTTTAAATTAGGCTAAAAACTTCTATAATCAAAGAAAATTTTGAGTCCCACTAATGTCCAATATTATTGTTTGGCTAAAAGCACACCCTTACGTAGCGATTAATTCTACTTACTACTGATTCAACAAACCTAACTTTTCACCAAGTTGTCTATACTTTTCTGCAATAAATTTTTTCACCGGATTCTGTTTTCTAATGCTGCCCCGCTGTTCCATTAATTTTATCTGATTATCTAGTGACTGATACTTTAATTCATCTTCTGATAATTTAGTTGATTTGGAAATTATTTTCATTGTTTGTTCAGAAATTTTTGGTATTCTGTGATTACAGACAGGTTGACACTTCATATACAGACTCCTTTAATTATATTTTTCTTTTAAGATAGTGTAAATAAATATATTTAGCAAATATATAAAATCTACAAAAGTCCCGCACCTTTTATATGTTCGATTTTTAACTCAGGTTTTAGAGTTATACCTACGATGTCAAGCCTGTATTTTTTTACTTTGTGTTCCGTTAGATAATTCATTATTCCTGTTTTTAAGTGATGCAGTTTAGTTTGCGTAATAGCCTCAAACGGTGTTCCAAATGCGTTTGTCTGTCGTGTTTTTACCTCGACAAACACTATAGTACCCCTTTGTTCTGCGATAATATCTATTTCGCAGTATTTTGAATAATGTTTGTTGCGCTCAAGTATCTTATATCCCGACTTTTCCAAATATCGGCATGCCAGATCTTCTCCTGCTGTTCCTTTTGTCCGATTATTCATTTTTGCTATCCTATTGTTTGTTCCCGCATCTTGCAAAACAAGTTAAATCTGTTAATTTTTCCACATCTGTAATTATACAATTCTTGCTATAACGTACAGGACAAATATCAATGCCGCCCCGGCGCGTGTATAGCGCACAGACAAACAATTCATCCTCTCTGTCCAGTAAATCAAAAAGCCTTTTATAAATCATTTCACAGCATTCTTCATGGAAATGATATTCTGCTCTAAAAGAAACTAAATATTTAACAAGACTGCTCTCTTCAAAATGTTTTGCAGATTTATAATATATAAACAGATCTCCGAAATCAGGCTGGTGAGTGACGCGGCAGTTAGAACGCAATGCGTCAAACATCAGATAATGTGCTTTGCTCTGTCCAGAATCGTTAACTTTTATAACATCCGGGTTTTCCTTGAAATGTTCTATATTTATTGCTGTTTCATCCACAAAATCCATTATTGATTTAAAATCAGAAAAAATATTTTGCCGCTCAATATTGTTATCTAAAAATGATATCTGAACCTGAGTTTGTAACTTTTGACTTAAATCTTTTTCTATTAAGTTTTTACACATATCAAGACTTTCGGCAATGTTTTTGCCAAAACGCGACATATTGAAAGAATTTAAATACAGTTTCAAAGACTTGGATTCAACAATAAATTCACTTTTGCAGTCATATTTTAGTTTAAGCAGCCGCGTAAACGGCAGACCGCCTTTGGTCATTGCAGAAAATTCATAAGCATGCCAGACATCTTGCCCGCAAAAAGGTAAATCGCTGCTATCAATATTATATTGCAGCCTGTTGTTAATTCTTGGGACTGCTACAAGCAAGTCAGGATTATACTTCTCATCAGTGCTGACTTGTTTACCAAGGAATTTTGACGCGATTTGATCGGTGTTGTCTGTCATCTTTTAAGCCCTTTCTGCTAATAATATTAGCACAAAATACCGCCCCGCTACAGCGGGGCGGTATTTTGTTATATAAAATTAAGCTATTTCTTCATAAGATTGTGGGTTATTCAGAAGATCGTAGTTAATTTCGTTTTCATTATCAGCAATAGCAGCAACTACAACTGTATCTGATGTAACGTTTACAAGAGTTCTCATCATATCTGTTACTCTTTCTATAGTAAAGAGGAAAGCAAAACCTGCAACAAGCTGTTCCGGACTCAAGCCCATACCGTTAAGGATTAAAGCTATTGTAATTAAGCCGGCACCAGGAATTCCCGCACAGGTACTGGAAGCAATTATTGCAAGTAACGCAATTTGAATTATCAGGAACGGATCAAGCGCTACACCGTATGCCTGAGCAAGGAATATAACCGCAACGGTTTGCAATAAAGCTGTTCCGTCCATATTCAAAGTAGCACCTAATGGTAATACAAAGCTCGAAATTTTATGAGAGATTCCGCGCTTTTCACAACAAGCAATTGTTAGAGGCAGTGTCGCAGAAGAACTTGCTGTTCCGAATGCAACCATCATTGCTTCTGCAACTGCTGAATACAACATTACAATAGAAACTTTTGAGAAGAATTTTAAGAACAGCGGATATACAACAAAAAGCTGGAGTAAAAATCCAACAAAAAGTACAAATAAGTATTTTGAAATACTTGCGAAAATATCTATCCCAAAGCTTGATACTGCGCTTGCTGTCAATGCAAAAATACCCGGAGCCGCAAAGAACATAATCCAATCGGTTATTTTCATTGTTGCGGCAAATACAGATTCAAAAAACGAAACTATAGGTCTGTTAACATCACCGACTTTAGCCAGTGCTACTGCAAAAATCAATACAAATACAATAATCGGAACCATATCGCCGTAAGCAAAAGAGTGGAAAGGATTGCTAGGGATAAAACCTAAAAACAGATTTAATATATTCCCTTGCTGCTGTGCCATCGCAGTTGCAACAGATGCTTGAACTTCTGCCGCCGCATTTTGCGCAATATAATGTGCAGCTCCTATACCAGGTTTAAAGATTAGTGCAAGTGCCGCACCTATCGTAACTGCCGCAACGGTTATGATACCGTAATATAAAATCATTTTTTTGCCGAATTTGCCAAGTTGTCTGTTATCCCCGACACTTGTTATGCCGATTATAATCGCAGAAACAACAAGCGGAATAACTACCATTTGAATGAGTCTGATAAATACCTGACCGACAAAAGTTAAAATAGCTGAAACCAGTGCACTCGGATGTTCGTGTAAAAATATACCGACCAATATACCGGCAATTATACCGAAAAATATATGCCAGTTTCGCTTAATTCCAAGTCCCAGTGCTATCAGGATTTGCATGTGTAGTTTCATATAATCAACCTCATCTTAATACTTCTACTTGATTATTATATATGTTTACCCGAAATTTTTCAATTTATTTACATAATCAGAACAGAAAAATCAATCATTTAGTGTAGTAATTTAATATTACTTTAAAATTGTTTTTGAAAGATTTATTATTTGTGTTACTATTTTATGATGAACGTGAGGTGGATATGGAAAACTTAAAAATTTATCTTGATAAGGATATTGATACAAAATTGATTAAATCTAAAAAAATAGCAGTTATAGGGTTTGGCTCACAGGGATACGGTCAGTCTATGAACTTAAAAGACAGCGGTTGTGATGTTGTTCTCGGGTTAAGATTAGGTGGCAAATCAGATATTAAAGCCAAAAATTACGGTTTCAGAACAATGAGCATTCCGGATGCGGTTAAATATGCCGATATTGTACAAATACTTATTCCTGATGAATTACAGGCGCAAGTTTACGCTGAACAAATAAAACCTTATATAAAATCAGGTCAATACCTGATGTTTTCTCACGGGTTTAATATCCACTACAAAAAAATCACCGCCCCTGAGGATGTAAATGTAATCATGGTTGCGCCAAAGGGTCCCGGACACACCGTAAGAAGTGAATATCAGGAAGGTCGCGGCGTTCCTTCATTAATTGCGGTATATCAAGATCCTTCCGGCGATTCAAAAGAAGTAGCGCTTTCTTATGCGTCAGCAATAGGAGCAGGTCGTGCAGGTATTATCGAAACAACTTTTAAAGAAGAAACCGAAACAGATCTTTTCGGCGAGCAGGCTGTAATTTGTGGAGGAGTTTCAGCTTTGATTAAAACAGGATTTGATGTGCTTGTCGAAGCAGGTTACTCACCTTATATGGCTTATTTTGAAGTTCTGCACGAAATGAAACTGCTCGTTGATTTAATTAATCAGGGCGGACTTGCTGATATGAGATATTCTATTTCCAATACAGCAGAATACGGTGATATGACAAGAGGTCCAAAAGTTATAGGTGAACAGTCAAAACAGGCGATGAAAGATTTATTAAAAGATATTCAAAGCGGAAGTTTTGCAGATGAATTTTTGAACGAAATGCAATCCGGCTGCAAAAATTTCAATGCACTCCGCAAGGAAAATGCAGATCATTTAATCGAAAAAGTAGGTGAAGAAATCCGTTCCTCTTTTGTCTGGGGAACACAAAACAAAATAATTGACAGAAACAAAAACTAAACAGAGTCAGGAGATAATATGTACAGTAATGATATAATTTATGAAGTAATACAATTTTCAGTAGGAGATACAAAAGCCGGAACTAAGATGGGCAAGTTGCAGTTAAAGAATACGGAAGATAATTCTATTTTAAACTGTATCCTGTGGGAAGAAACTCTTAACCGTATGGAACCCAAAATTTTTCGTACCGGTAATTTAGTACGTCTTATTTCCGCATCATTTAATGAGCGCTTTAACAACTGTCTTATCTCTGTTCTGGAACTCGTAAAAGAAGCAAAAACAGGTTTGGATGAAAAAGAACGAGAAAAAGCTTACACAGAATTAGTATCTTATTTTGACAAAATAAGCGACGAAAAAATAAAAGCTTTTCTGGTTAAATATTTTGCAGAACACGAAGAAAAAATTAAAATCGCACCTGCTGCAAAAATAATGCACCACAATTACATTGGCGGGCTGCTTGTTCATATACTCGAATGCTTAAAATTCGCAGAAATAAATTATAATCAATTTACAATAAAACCGAAAAAAGATAATATTCTGGCAGCCTGTATCCTCCACGATATCGGTAAAATTTTTGAATACACAGTAGATCTGGAAAACGGTCTGATAGATTACGATGAAACTTTTAAAAAAGAATGGATAACACATTCACAATACGGATTTTCAATCTGTATGAATCAAGGATTCAAAGAAGTTGCGCGTATGATAGCGGCTCACCACGGTCGTGCTGACTGGGGAGCTATTATTGACCTCGGTGAAAAAGAACTTGAACCCGATTTATACTTTATTCATCTCGTTGATAATTTATCTGCCAAATTCGGTAAAATTAATGTTGCTTCATTAGAAAAGAAAGAGGATTAATCTTGTCTAAATTACTTGAAAAACACAATTTAAAAGGAACACTTGTCTGTGTCGAAGGGATTGACGGGTCAGGTAAATCCACCCAGCTTACACTTTTGCGTGACTGGCTTAAATCCACTGGACAGGATGTTATTTTTACGGAATGGAATTCCTCTGAACTCATAAGTCAGACAACAAAACTGGCTAAGAAAAAGAATTTGCTTTCGGCACGAACATTTTCTCTTTTGCACGCGGTTGATTTTGCGGACAGGTTTAAACAGGTAATTGCACCGGCATTGAAAGCTGGTTTTATTGTACTGGCAGATAGATATGCTTATACGGCTTTTGCAAGAGATGTCGCAAGAGGTGTTGATCCAAATTGGGTCAGAAAAGTCTATAATTTTGCAATAAAACCGGATCTCGCAGTTTATTTTGATATTGATCCTCAGTCTTCAATGGAGCGTATCTGTTTTAACAGAACACCAAAATTCTATGAGGCAGGTATGGATTTGAAACTCAGCAATGATCCTTATGAAAGTTATCTTATATTTCAGGGACGAGTTATCAATGAATATCAAAAAATGGTCGATGAATTTGGACTTGTGAAACTTGACGCCAAGGCATCAATTCACACAAAACAACTTGAAATACGCAGACGATTAAAAGAAATTTTGAATGCAAAAGGAGTAACCATATAATGACAAAAGCAAAATTCAAAAAGAAACACGATTATGAAGGCTTGTTAATCGTCATAGAAGGTACTGACGGCTCAGGTAAATCTACCCAGCTGGAACTTTTAAAACGCGCATTGCAAGATCAATCCTACGGAGTCATTGTATCAGAATGGAAAACTTCAAGACTCATTGCTAATGTTATTGACGATGCAAAAGAAAGGAATTTGTTGAATGCAACAACTTATAGCCTCCTTTATGCGGCAGATTTTGCAGACAGGCTGGAAAATCAAATTATTCCTGCATTAAAATCCGGTTTCGTCGTTCTTTTAGACCGATATTATTACACAGCGCTTGCGCGAGATGTTGTTCGCGGACAGGATATCGAGTGGGTTAAAAATCTTTATGATTACGCTCCTGAACCGGATTTGATATTCTATCTGGATATGCCGGTCGATATTCTTTTAAAAAGAATTATCGGTACTACAGGTCTTGATTTTTATGAAAGCGGACGCGATGTCGGTTTCTCTACTGATTTCTACAAAAGTTTTGAAATTTATCAGAACAAATGTCTTGAACAATACAATAAAATGAAACAAGAATATAATTTTATCTCAATAGACGGCACCAAATCAGTAGATGAAATTCATAAAGTTATGAAATCCGAAGTACAAAAAATACTTAAATCCGGAATTTTGTATTAAAGAATTGTTAATTTTCAAAATAAAAATTTACGTTGTGAAACATTTTGATTTTTTAGTCATGTTTTATGCTAAATTATAAGTTGTAAAATAGATAGTTAAGGAGATTAATGAATGTCTGAATACTTGAGCAAAGAAGAGATAAAACAATGGAGAAGCTCATTGGAAAAGATTACATTAGAAGAATTTGCCGCCAGATTAGGCAAAAAGATAGAAGAAGCTAAACCGACTAACGACCTTGTAGATATAGTATTAAAAGGTCAGCCTGTGGTTTCAACCTCAGAAGATTGGCTTCATAACCGCGGAGAGAGATTAAGTACAATTGCAGAACGAGCAATGCTCAGAGAACGTGAAATTTCTCCGACTCCTTTTTCTATCGGCAAGTTAAAGCTGGATGATAACTTGAAAAAAGAAGAGAAAAAAGCTCTCTCAAAATCTAAATCAGTAAAATCAGCAACTGCCGAAAAAACGACAACCAAAGCAGCTAAACCTGCTAAGTCAACAAAAAGCACTACCAAAAAATCAACTGCTAAAACAACTGCTAAAGCTGTTAAAACTAAAACTGTAGTTGAACAGGTTAAGACCGATAACTTACGTGAAGATGTAAGAATTGTTTTCAAAAAAGCATTAACAGACAGAGAACAAAAAGTTTTCGATCACTTCTGTGAACATTCTAATAAAATCGTTTACGCAAAAGATCTTGCGGCACTTTTAGATCTGCCGCGTGATTATGTATACAAGTACATAAAAAATCTGCGCGCCAAAATTGATGGCGACAATCTGCAAAATGCAGACAAAGGCGGTTTTATCCTGAATGTATAATAGAGTTTAATTACAATTTATAATCAGGCGGATTTAATATCCGCCTGATTTAATATTTGCCCAAAATTAGCCTTGCATAAGGTCATCATAATTCAGATTATGAGCACGCGCATAATCTATAAATTCTTTCTCTTTTTTAGAAACCCGTATGCGAAATTCTAAAACATTTCCTGTTTTAGGTTTGCGACCGGCATTTTCGCGTTTCCCGCCCCATTCATTTCTTACCAGTTCCGTGTTATGTTTTATTTCTTCATATGTTTCAATATCGGTTTGTTTTAATTCTTCTATTATATCTTTGGCTTTAATTAATTTTTTCATAATTCGTACTCCTTTAAAATCTTTATAGCCTTATCAATATATTTTTCAGGGGTTTTTTGAGTTTTTTTAATAAAGATTAAAGCTATAACTATAATTTGTTTTTTTGTATATGCAAATAAAGAACGAATATTATCTGTTTTTATTTCATATATTTTATCTGTTAAAGGTCTTGTATTTACAGCCCCTATATCAACATTTTCTATTATATCAATAGCTTTCAATACTTTTTTCTGATCATTTTTTTGTAAATCAGATAAATTTTTCTGTGCTTCTTCAGTCAAATAAACATCAAATTTCATAATTAAACCTATATCTACTAATATTATACTTGATTTTGTCCCAAAAATCAAGTGTTCAATAAGACAATTTTACAATTATTTATAGAACAGCTTATTTAGTATTCATTTCCGGTATATTCAGCATTCTGTATTGGAGTGCCTGCATAAGATGAGATTGATTTATATTTTCAGTCCCGTTCAGATCTGCAATAGTTCTTGCTAGTTTCAAAACTCTATCATAACGCCTGCCAGATAACTGGTATTTGACAGCGGCAATTCTGATTAATTCCTGACATTTTTCATCAAGAGGACAGTATTTTTTAACAAGCTTGGGGCTTAATTCGGAATTTGTTAAAATACCTTCGTTTTTGTAGCGTTCAGTCTGAATTTTTCTGGCTTTGATAACTCGTTTACGAATTTCTGATGAGGGTTCTTCTTCAGTTGTAGAGTTGATTAATTCATCAGATGTTAGACGCGGAACTTCTATTTGAAGATCAATTCTGTCTAACAGAGGACCTGATAATCTTGACAGATAACGGTTAATTTGAAATTCGGTACAGGTGCATTGTTTTTCTTTATCCCCAAGATATCCACATGGACAAGGGTTCATTGCTCCGAGAAGCATAAATTTAGCGGGATATTTTACGGATAATTTCGAACGCGTAATCACAACTTCACCGTCCTCAAGCGGCTGACGTAAAACTTCAAGGACATTACGCGGAAATTCGACCATTTCATCAAGGAATAATACCCCGCGATGAGCAAGAGTTATTTCTCCGGGTTTCGGATTTGTGCCGCCTCCTACTATACCGTTTGCAGAGGCTTTGTGGTGTACCGGTCTGAAAGGTCGTTTGGTCATAAGCGGTTCATCCGGCGGTAAAAGTCCGCTAACGCTATAGATTTTTGTAAGTTCCAGTGCTTCTTGCAGCTCTAGTGGCGGTAAAATTGATGGAAAACATTTTGCCATTAAGGTTTTACCTGATCCTGGGGTACCTACCATAAGGATATTATGAGCGCCTGCCGCTGCTATTTCAAGGGCTTTTTTGGCTTTTTGCTGACCTTTTACATCTTTGAAATCATATAAATATTCATCCTGACCGTTCTGTATCAGATAATCATTTATATCAACAATTGTAGGCTTTAGCGGGTTAGAACAAAAATGTTCGGCAACATCACGCAAATATTCTGCGCCGTATACCGTAATCCCGTCTACTAATGCAGCTTCTTTGGCATTTTTGAGAGGCACTATAACATTTTTCACCCCCATATCCTTTAGCCCGAGAACAAGTGATAATACTCCGCTTACCTCTCTGATTTTACCGTCAAGTGAAAGTTCACCTATAAATGCATAATCTTTAATGGATTCAGCATCAATAATCTCTTCTTCTGTTAGTATTCCGACGGCAATAGGTAGATCAAAGTTTGTCCCTTCTTTTTTTAAATCAGCAGGCGCAAGGTTTATGATAACTTTTCTTTTCGGAAAAGTGAATTGTGAATTTTTTATTGCAGAGCGTACTCTGTCACGCGCCTCATTAACAGCAGTATCCGGCAGCCCCACCATTGCAATTTGCGGCAGTGCATTGCAGGTATCTATTTCTACTTCCACTTTATGTGCATTAAGACCTATTACCGTTGCTGTTGTAACTTTATTAACCATATGGCTATTATACTACAAATTTTTGAGTTATAATACTGGTATGCGAAATACAGAAAAAATACTTGCAATAAACTTTGGCGGGATAGGTGATGAGATATTCTTTTTGCCTACTTTAATTTCGTTAAAAAAAGAGTTTCCAAACGCTAAAATTACACTTGCCCTGGAACCGAGAAGTAAAAGTGTAAAAGATTTAACTAATATTATTGATGACTTATTTTTGGTCGATGTTAAAGGCAAAAATAAATATTTAGAACTTCTAAAATTGATAATAAAAGCTCGTTTGGGGAAGTTTGATATCGTAATCTCATCCGGCGGGAACAAAATGATAGCCTTGCTGCTTTACCTGACCGGTATAAAAAAACGTTATGGTTACGATACCGGCAAGTTAAGCCAAAAACTTTTGACGGCTGCTGTTCCCTTGAACAAAAATCAATATGCCTGTGCGATGTATCATGACTTAGTTACACCTTTGACTTCCTGCAAGACTTATCTTCCGGAAATAGATGTTCCTGTACAGGAAAAGATTAAAAATACTGTTCTGATCCACCCAGGAGTCAGCAGAATGAGTGTTCAAAAAGGCATGATAAAAACAATTAGTCCCAATATTTGGGCAGGAGTTGTCGATTTATTAATCCTAAAAGGGAAACGTGTTATACTTGCCGGCGGACCGGATGATGAAGAATGTATTACAACAATTCGTCAAACACTCAGTGAGCGCGGTCATGGACATATGTACGAAGATTATTACGGTAAAACAAAAAGCCTGCGTGATCTGGCAGAACTTATTGCAAAATCTGAAATTTTTATCTGTTCAGATTCTGCTCCATTGCATGTTGCTGTCGCTCTAAAAACAAGGACTTTTGTTATATTCGGACCGACTGATGATAAAAAGTTAATTCCTCAAATGGATTTTATCACACCTGTTAAAGCAAATGACAGTTGCCCTATTAAACCGTGCCTCTGGGAACACAGACAAACAACCTGCGACAAACTGGACTGCTTAAAAATATCAGCAGAAGATATCGTTAATGCCCTCACCTTAATCCAAAAATAATTTTTCACTAAACATAAAAAGACCGCGTTTTATAAAACGCGGTCTTTTTAATGAAATCTACTTTCTTTTATTCAGCATTTGCAGAATCTGTTTCCGGCTCATCCGCAGAAGATTCTTTTGCCGGTACCTCTTTAAGTTCAGCCTTTATTTCAGGTTCGTTAACAGTTAATGCTATACGCTTATCTGTTGGGTTGAACTTCAAAATATAAGTCATAACCTTATCGCCGACTTTCAGGAGGCAATCCTGCTTGTTTTGAAGTTCTTCTACTTCATTGTGCGGCAATAAAGCTTCAACTCCCGGAAATACTTCGACAAAAGCTCCAAAGTGTTTGATTCTTGTAATAGTACCTTCAACTTTGTCGCCTTCTTTAATTTGTTTTTCAGCTTCCAGCCACGGATCAGGTTCAAGGTTTTTCAAGCTTAAAGAAACGCGCTGTTTGTCGTGGTCTACAGCAATAACTTCAACATCAATTTTGTCGCCGACATTCAGAATATCTGTCGGATGATCAATCCAGCGCCAGCTTAACTGTGAAAGCGGCAGCAAACCGTCAATTCCGCCTAAATCAATGAAGGCTCCGAAATCAGTAATTCTGACAACATCACCTTTAACAACCTGTCCGGGTTCAATTTGTGAGAATACATTTTTTCTTGCTTCAACAGCACTGTCTTCATAAACTTTTTTGTTAGAAAGAATAAAGTTGTTTTGCTGCGGGTCAAGTGTAAGGATTTTCAATTCTATTTTGCTTCCTACTTCCAACTCGGTTTCTTTTGAACGCAGCTGGCTTGACGGTACAAAACCTCTCACGCCGGAAATATCAATAAGTAAACCGCCTTTAACAATTCCTGCAATAGTTCCGAGAATTGTTTCATCAGCTGTTTTGGCTTTTTCAAGTTCTTTCCAGGCATAAGCCAGATCAACTTTTTTACGGGAAAGAAGAAATTTCCCATCCTCATCTTCTTCACGGATAATCAGAAATTCATATTCCTGATCTTTTTTAAGTTTGTCTTCAATGTTTTCACCTTTGTCAACGGCTTCGCGTTCAGGAACTATAGCAATTGTTTTTGCCCCGATATCAACCATTGCTCCGGTACTGTCATAACCGCAGACAACCCCTTTAACTAAATCTCCTTTTTGGAAATTGTAATCATACTGTTTTAATAATTCTTCAAAATCTAATTCATTTATTGATGCCATGTTTTACTCCATTGCCGACTCATCTAACGACATAAAATAATAATTATTTACATTACTATTTTAACATATGTTGCAAGAGTTGTAAAGTTTTAGCAAAATAACTTTACATTACTTAATTGTTATTTACCTGCTTTGACAAAATTAGTAAACATTTCAAATCCTGGTTCTGCTACTTTGTGGAGTTTGTCAAGGATTTTGGCAATTTCGGTTTTTATAAAATCCGGGTTACCTTGAGCGCCGCGTGCCTCAACCATTTTACCGTCTTTCATAATAAAACAATCAACTGAATTTTTATTCCACAAAACTTTTGCGTTAGATTGATCCTTAAGCGGTACATTCATTAATTTTTGTCCGCGTTTTGCTGCCATTTTTGCAAAATCCCAGCCTGCTTTTTGTATTGCTGCCATTTGATTTTCCCTTTCTTGTATTTGCTTACTACCTGTTATATTAAAACAGAACATGGCATTAATTGCGTCATGTCCTGTTTTTTACTTTATATAACTTAATATTTTAAGCTTTTAAAGAAGTAATGAGCTCAGCAATAGCTGCTTCCTGGATATTAATCTCATCAATTCTTGCCTTAGTTTGTTCTATCAGCTCTTTTGGAGCATTAGCAACAAATTTAGGATTGTTAATTCTTCCTTCAAGCGATTTTTTCTCAGCAGTAAGCTTATCGAGTTTCTTTTGCTGACGTGCTGTTTCTGCATCCAGATCAATCAAATCCGCAAGCGGTATGATAATTTTAGAGGCTGAAACAACGGCAGTTGCACTTTTTGGCGGAACTTCAGACGAATTATCGGCATAAGTTATGCTGTCAACGCGTGCAAGCCTTTCAACATAGGATTCAATTGCCTCAAATATTGCTTTTTCATCCTTATCAGCTCTTATTTCAATATTAACTTTCAAAGAAGGTGAGATATTGAAACTCTGGCGAACATTTCTCAATGACTTAATTGTTTCAAAAACAAGTTCCATTTCTTTTGCTTCTTGTGGAAATGCGAGTTTTTCGTCATACTGTGGAAAATCTGCAACAATAATCGCCTTAAATTCGGATTTTTTCGGGATTAATTGCCATACGTGCTCAGTGATATGCGGCATAATCGGATGTAACATTCTAAGAGCCATATCAAGTACATATCTTAATACGCGTTGTGTGTTCAGTTTCAGACTGCTGTCTTGAAGCTGGATTTTTGCAATTTCCACATACCAGTCGCAATATGAATTCCAGAAGAAGTCATAGAGTTCATGCGCAGTTTCACCTATACGGTATTCATTTAGATTATTGTTAATACTTTTAGCGGTATTATTTAATTTATCTAAAATCCACTTGTCTGCAATAGTTAATTGTGAAAAATCAATATCATTATTGTCAACGCCTTCAAGGTTCATTAATACAAATCTTGAGGCATTCCAGATTTTATTTGCGAAGTTTCGACCGTATTCAAATCTTTCATCGCTGATTTTTATATCCTGACCGCCGTAAGTACAAAGAGATGTCATTGTAAATCTCAAGGCATCGCAGCCGTATTTGTCAATAATTTTAACAGGATCAATTGTATTGCCTTTTGATTTAGACATTTTCTGTCCTTTTTCATCACGTATAAGCCCGTGGATATAAACGGTTGAGAAAGGAGCTTTGCCTGTGAACTCAAGTCCCATTGTAATCATTCTTGCAACCCAGAAGAATATAATATCAAAACCTGTTACAAGAGTGCTGGTCGGGTAGAATTTTTTGAAATCATCAGCATCAGTATTTGGCCAGCCCATAGTAGAAAACGGCCATAACCCTGATGAAAACCAGGTATCAAGAACATCTGTATCCTGAACATAATTTTCAGGATCAGGATTTTCTTTTGCAACAACCATTTCGCCTGTTACTTTGTGATAATAAGCCGGAATTTGGTGTCCCCACCACAATTGACGTGAAATACACCAGTCACGAATGTTTTCCATCCAGCCTAAATAGTTCTTTTCCCAGCGTTCCGGCACAAATTTTATCCGTCCGTCTTTGACTGCTGCAATGGCTTCTTTTGCAAGCGGCGCCATTTTTACAAACCACTGTTCTGACAAAAGCGGTTCAATAGTGGTATTACAGCGCTGGCATTTGCCTACATTGTGTTCATGGTCGCGTGTTCTTAATAGGAAGTTTTGATAAGAAAGCATTCCTATAATTTTTTCTCTTGCTTCATAACGGTCTAATCCGTGGAGTTCTGGTGGAACTTCGCCGCAAGCTTTCATTTTTCCTTCTGTATCAATAACCCAGATAGGATTTAAGTTGTGGCGTTTACCGACTTCGTAATCATTCGGATCATGCGCAGGAGTAATTTTAACAGCGCCTGTTCCAAAGTTTTTATCAACATATTCATCAGCGATAATAGGTATTTCGCGACCGGAAAGCGGGATTATGACAGTTTTTCCGACAAGTTCGGAGTATTTGTGGTCACTAGGGTGAACAGCTATTGCTACATCGCCAAAAATTGTTTCAGGACGCGTTGTGGCAACGATTATTGCGCCCGGTTCACCTTTCAGTGGATACGATATTTCCCACATATGCCCCTGTTCTGTTTCGTAATCTGTTTCAACATCGGAAATTGCACTGTTGCAGCGCGGACACCAGTTAACAATATATGCGCCTTTATAGATTAATCCTTTTTCATAAAGTCTTACAAAAACTTCTTTTACAGCTTCAGAACATCCTTTGTCAAAAGTAAATCTTTCTCTTGTGCGGTCAAAAGATGCCCCTAACCGTTTACACTGATCAAGAATTGCAGATTTATGTTCATTTGCCCATTTCCAGGTTTCGTCAAGAAATTTTTCGCGTCCTAAATCATAACGTGAAAGTCCTTGTTCGCGTAATTTCTTTTCTACTACGTTCTGAGTTGCGATACCGGCATGGTCAGTACCCGGAACCCATAATGTTTCATATCCTGCCATGCGGTGATAGCGGATAAGTATGTCCTGTAAAGTTTCATCCAGAGCGTGCCCCATATGCAGAACTCCGGTTACATTTGGAGGAGGAATTACTATTGAATAAGGTTTTTTAGGGCTTTTGGCATCAGCTTTAAAAAACTCTCCGTCCTCCCAGAATTGGTAAATTTTATCTTCAACTTCTTTTGCATCATAAACTGTAGGTAAATCTTCAATCTTAACAGATGTTTCGGTCATAATCTTATCCTTATAATTTTATATATATTTCAGTGTACTTTTAGAATAACACAAAAATTCTAAACAATGAATAAACGGTTTTTGCTAAGTCAAAAGCAAGAATGAATTTTTACGATGTTTTAGAACTCTATTCAGATATTACTTCTGTTAAAAAAGTTTTCTAATAACACAGGAACAAATTTTGCAGGCAAAGCGCTAAAATCAAATACAAATTCGTTTACACCTGATTTGGCAAGTTCTTCTATATCAGAAAAATCTTCCTGTATGCAGTCCTCAAACATATGCATTCTGCAAAATCCATCGCAAGTAAACGGATAGCTCTTATCAATAGAAGGGTCATGCAGTGCATATCCACCTCTGTGACATGGCGCAGCGCAGGATAATCTGGAAATAATCGCACTGTCGTTATTAAGCGGGCATAACCCCAGTGTCGGTACACGCAAATTGCCGGCTATTGTGTATTTTCGGTGCGGAATTATATTTTTGACTTTCCTGATTGTTTTCATTGCACTTTCTTTGTCGGTAAAAGAGGTAAAGTCAACTGTTGTAATAGGAGTTAAATTGTTTAAACATTTAATAGAAAGACTGTTTAAAAGGTTTATCCCCTGACCTATTTCCAGCGGAATATCATCCATATCAGTATCGTTCAGTATCATCCAAAAATATCCGATATTGTTTATTATAAGAGATGAAGGCATTGGATCCGATAGTATAATCTGTTTTACGTATTCATAAACCCTGTCAAAATCACGCTCTATAAGTATTCTCGGTGTTGAAAGCTGAAATTCAATACCGTATTTTGCACAAAATTTCTTGACCTTCATAACAAGTTCGTTAAAACTACTGGTGGCAAGATCATTTGTTGAAAGAATTTCACCGTATTCTATTGAGTATATAGGACATTTACCAACTTTTTTTATGTATTTTTCAAGTTCTTTTACCTGTGCATATTCAGACAAACGCAAATTTATTCTGTATTTATTTTTGCGTGCCGCCTCAAAATCAGATTTGATACGAGGAATTTTTATATCCCAGTCAAAATTCTTTATGTTTCGGCTAAAGTCAAAATCTTTACCTTCAGCACTCACAACTTCGCCGAGAAAATGATTTGTCTGATAGATACTCTTTCTTACATGTTTAAAAGGCAATTTTTGATTTTTAAACATTTTTGGGTTTGCAAGAATTTTTTCAACAAGTTCAATGCCTTCTAGAATTTCATCGGAATTGGCAAATTTTCCTTTTATTACGACACTGTCAATCGCGCCGAGCTTTTTTATATCTTCGGCACACCACGGCAGATTATCTGAATCTATTGCAAGCGGAAGTTTAGTATATTTTTTTATCTTTGCAATATTTTTCATGTATATTTCTTCCGTAATAATGACTTCGTCAACTTTATGGAAATTATTGATGAAATCTATTCCTGCTATATTATGGATATCGAAATAGCTGTCTACTATGATTTTAAAAGGCAGATTAAATACCTTTATTGCTTCAAGAATAGCGAAACTGTTTATAAATATCCCATTTATACCGGCGGTTTTAAGGAATTTCAACATTCTTTTTATTTCAGCAAGGTTTTCCTCGGTAATATCATGTTTGAAGTTTATATATATATTACTATCGTTTTGGCGGGCTGCATCAACAAATTCGTTTACATAATCAAAATTGTTGTTTAAAAACTTCTTATAATAAACATAATAATCACGGCATTTTGTTTCGCATGCAAAAATTGCTATATCTTCAGGTTTTTTGATAGGTGCAATTACTTTAATCTCTTTCATAAAAACATTATAGCATTTATAAATTTGTTAAATGTAAACAATTGTAAATAAATTATGTATAAAATAAGCAATTTTCAGGGAACAAAATACTTAGTATATACATAAGGAATATTTGGATAATATTTTCTCATTCTAATCAATAGGAACACGGAACATACCAGGGAGGACACACTATGGCAATAGGTGCTGAGGACTACATTGATCAACTGTTAGTAAAAAAATATGCTGACGAAAAAGTTGACAATCACGACAATATGGAATCAATGGTTGACCCTAACAAAATGATGGGGGCAATGAATGATTATGCAAGTATGTATCGTAACATGATGGTGTTGAAACAGCGTCTGAATATAGCATGTTACGCTATTAACGCACGTACTGCAAGATATAACAAAACATCAAGATACTAGAAAAATGTTCCCGTAAAAAGTTTTTAAATTCAGCTTTTTTTGATATGATTTTCAAAGAAAGAGGGATTGGAAAATGGGAAAAATTATCCTGGCGTCTTCTTCTCCCAGAAGAGCCGATATTCTAAAAGAAAGTGGATACAGTTATGAAATTATACCGTCACCGTATGAGGAACAGCATACGCGGGCGGTTTTTTCTTACGATTATATAATTGAGCAGGCGTATAACAAAGCAAAAGCGGTAGCAGAGTTGTTAAAAGAAGAAAAGACACTTGTCATCGGAGCCGATACAATGGTTGTTTTAGATAATGATATTCTTGAAAAGCCGCACAGTATAAAAGAAGCTTGCGATATGCTAAAGAGGCTTTCCGGCAGAAAGCACAGAGTTGTTACGGCAATAGCTGTTATACAGAGCAGTACAGGAAAAAATGTAACAAAAGCGGTAACAAGCGACGTTGAGTTTTATGCATTAACTGATGAACAAATCAAAAATTACGTTGAAAAGTTTAAACCTCTTGATAAAGCCGGCGCATACGGTATTCAGGAATTGCCGGAAGGTTTTGTGAAATCTTATACAGGGAGTCTTAAAAATATAATCGGACTCTGTCCGGATGCGCTTAGCGAAATGTTAGAGCAATTTAATTAATCCATATGAGAGGTGACGCCGATTGAAGTATTTTTGTCTATTTCAATTGTATGACGTATTATTGCGTGCGCCATAAGCAACAGATAAGGATTGATCTCATTTGTATTAGACATATTTATTTTTGCCTGTGGTTTATCCTGAACAGTCTTTTTTTCTTCAACCATAGAAAAATTAACGTTGGATTGGACAGAATAGTGTTTTTCTTCTCCTTCAATTCTGAGAAGGAGTTCTTCCTTCGGAAATTTTGGAGAACATTCTATGTTTATATGCACAGAATTTTTACTTTCCAATATTAATATGGCTGTCACTATACCGTAATTTATTGTACTTATTGTGATAGTTAAAATACTTTCATCAACTTCTGCATCTTCAGCGGTTTCTATATCAAGATCAAAGCCAACTCCTTCTTGCAGCGGCAGCCATGGAAGATAAAGTAATAAAAGAGTTTTAAGAGTTTGTGCATTATCTCCTTGGGAAGCCAGTGCAATACTTGCATTTATAAGTTTAGCAGTATCTTTGAGCTGGCTTAAATCAGATACCCCTTGTTTGGCAGCGCCCGCCATTGCCATAATCAGTTTAGTTACTGCATCTTTTCCGTTTGCCTGTATCAGTGCTGATATATCTGCAAGATTAATCATACCATTTGCAAGTATTGGTAA
>CALUQJ010000014.1 GCA_944322865.1 Candidatus Gastranaerophilales bacterium | reverse complement strand
TAAAATCTGCCATAATTGCAACAAACCATGCCAGAAATAGTATAGGACCTATAATCATACAGGTTGTTTTAAGAGTAATCATAAGTATATAACTCATGCCTATTTCAGACAGATGCGCATTGGGGATTTGCTCATACAAAAGAGTGTATAGCTGAACAATCTGATTCCACACAAATGGGGCAAGACCAACAATAGCTGAAAAAAGAATAAGCAGGGAAATAGCTGTTGAAAAATCTTTTGATTTTACAACCTGCCCTTCTTTTCTAGCTTGTTCCAATTTGCGCGGTGTGGCGTCAAACTGCTTATCTTCATCACCCATTGGAAAGTTCCTCTTTCTATTTATACTATACCATAAAAAGTTATCATCCGGTCTTTTGCATTTAAACTTTATATGCCCTTTCTTTTTATGGTATAATTTTTTTATGAGATTAATCAACAAAAAAAATGTCTGGATTTTTAAATCCATAGTAAAAGGTTTTATGAAATTTCAGGAACCGTTTACTCATATTCTGGAAGTGAATAATAAGGTATTAACCCCTTGTATTTATGTTATGTGGCATTCCGATCAGTTTTGCGTATACGGAATAGAAGATAAAGCGCATTTAAGCATTTTAATAAGCAATTCCATTGACGGAGAAATAGTTGCTTATGCAACAGAATCTTTAGGTTTTAAAACAGTTCGCGGATCAGCCAAAAAACGAGGTGCCGTAGAGGCGTCTATGCAAATGCTTTCACGTTTAAAAGAAGGTGAATGTGTTGCGATTATGGTAGACGGTCCGCATGGTCCGCTGCATGTTGTCAAAAATGGAGCTATTAAACTTGCAAAACTCTCCGGGGCTCCGATAGTCCCGGTCTGCTGGTATTCCCCTCAAAAGACCTTTATCACACTTCCATCCTGGGATAAAATGACAACCCCTGTTTTTGATACTCAAATAGTTAATCTTTATGGGGAGCCGATTTATGTTCCCCAGGACAGCACACCGGAACAAGATGCCGAGTTCAAAAAGATTATCAAAGATTCTTTGGAAGATTTACAAAAACGTATTCCGGATGTCTGGCAGGAGGCTAAAAAAGCTAATCTATGGAAAAAGAAAAAAATCTGAACATATCTGCAATTCAGATGTGCTCTGAAATAGGGAATAAATATAAAAACTTTGAAAAGGTCAGTCAGCTTATTCATCGTGATGTAAATAAAGAAGTTGACATAATTATTCTGCCCGAGGTTTGGACTGTTGGCTGGGATTGCCGTTACTTCCGTCAATCCGCTGAATATCTTGGCAATAGCGAAACAGTAAATCTTCTCTCTAAAATTGCAAAAGAATACAATTCTTATATTCTTGGCGGCAGTTTTATTGAGAAAATTGATGATAATACATATTTAAATACCTGTCCGGTAATTGACAGGCAGGGCAAACTTATTGCAAAATATTCTAAAAATCATCTGTACTCTTCTTACGGTGCGGACGAAAACAAATACATAACAACCGGTTCTTCACCTGTTATGGTTAATATTGACGGAATAAAAACAGGTCTTACAATATGTTATGACATAAGATTTCCGGAGATATTCAGGGCATACAGAAAAGCAGGAGTCGAATTGCTTATTAACATGGCTGCCTGGGGACTTCATAAACCGATAGCCTGGGAAACCTTAACAAGATGCAGAGCAATAGAAAATCAGGCATATATGGTTGCGCTCACGCAATCCGGTCAGATCTCGGAATCTGAATGGAATATAGGGCACTCCAGAATATTTGATTATCTTGGTAATACAGTTGCTGAAATTAAAGACCAGAAGGAAGGCGCAATGTCGGTTAAAATAAATTTAAGTCAGATGCGCCAATATAGGGAAGAATGTTTGATAATGAACGATATTAAAAATTCATATGAGGTAAAATATTATGAGTAAGTTAGTTAAAATATTAATCGTAATAATAGCATTTATCACAACCTGTAGGATTACTTATGCTTATTCAATAGATAATGCTATTTCTGATTCCGGTGTAAACCGCGGCGCAATAGCTATTTCCGTCAAAAATGCTGATACCGGAAAAACTCTATATGAATTACACCAAAAACGTCCTATGATACCTGCCTCAACGCTTAAACTCGTAACTTATACTGCTGCCGTTGATACTCTCGGACAGGATTTTAAATTTAAAACTGAATTGTACAAAAATACAAATAATGAAGTCTATCTCAAATTAGGAGCTGATCCTTTTTTGACAACAAATGATTTGGAAAAACTAATAGGCAATGCTGTTTCAAAAAAAATAGTAGAACCTAAAAAATTCTACATAGACGATTTTGTAATTGATAGTGTGGAATGGGGTGAAGGCTGGCAATGGGACGATGAGATGAATCCGCTTATGCCAAAATTCAGTTCATATAATCTTGATAAAAATTTGTTGAATGTTTTTATAGAACCTACCCAAAAAGGTGCGCCTGCACAAATTTATTTGTCAATATTTTACCCGCTTACATTCTTAAACCTTGTAACAACAGGTGAAGTTAACGATGTTCAATTCAGCAGAAAAAACTTTATAACTCCAGATGTAATTACTGCTGAAGGAACTGTAGAAAAGCAATTTGTCATAAAAATTCCGACCAATTATCCCAAAAGGTATTTTATGCTCAGGCTGGAAGATGCAATACGCGAAAAACATATGGATTACTACAACGGATTTAAGCAGGCAAAGCTTCCTCAAAAAGATGTTTATCTTGTTGACATGACAGAACATGAGCTTGCTCTTGCAACAGAAGCTATACTTAAAGAAAGTAATAATTTCGTTACTGAAACACTATTTAAAGTTGCAGGCGGGAAATTTGTAAATAATACAGGCTCAATTGAGCATGCCAAACAAATGCTTGATGCTTATATTGAAAAAAATAAACTTAACGCCGCTGATATTCGTGTAGTTGACGGAAGCGGAGTATCTAAAAATAATCTTATGACCGCAGACTTTATGACAGATTTCCTGGCAAAAGAAGCAAAAAATGAAAATCTTGTTAACAATCTTCCAATACCTTCAGAAGGCACTCTTGCACACAGAATGCTGTATTTCAAAGATAATCTTAAAGCTAAAACAGGAACTTGTTCTGATGTTAGCGCTATAGCAGGATATCTGAAAACTCAACGCGGAAATAATGTTGTTTTTGATATAATGATTAATGATTCCAAGTCTTCACCGGCAGATAAAAAAATGCTGGAAGAATATGTATTACGCGCTGTTTACAGTAACTACTAAATATTAAAAATCAGTAACAATTCGCATTAATGTTATTCGTATGCTATATTAAATAAAAAAGGATAAACTTAAATGGAACCGACAGTAACCATAATAACAACAACTTATAATATTTTTGAAAAAGGTCAGACAGATGATTTTAATCTCCTGCTCTCACTGATAGACAGACAGACTTATCCGAAAATAGAACATATCATTGTGGATAATGCCTCAACTGACGGGACACTTGAACTTTTGAAAAATTATAAAAATAAAGGGTATCTGAATTTTTATTCAGAACGTGATACCGGTAAATTTGCTGCATATAACAAAGGGATTATGCGTTCAAAAGGTAAATATATATCTTTCGTAAGCTGTGATGATTTTTACCATGATATAACGGCAATTACAGATGTTGTTAATTTTATGGAAGCAGAGCAGGCTGATTTTAGTTTTTCCCCAGCATATTGCAGACACCCTGATGGATTTGTATTTCTGTTTGAACCGGCAATTTACAACGTGTTTCAGGTAATGCCGTGTGCGCGTCAGGGGATGTTTTTCAAAAAATCCGTTCTTGAAAAAGAAAGATTTTTCGATGAAAAATTTAAAATGATGTCTGATTTTGATTTGATTATCAGATTAATGATGAAAAAATATAAAGGTATGCATTTTCCGGGGAATTTTACAACATATAAGCTAGGCGAAAAAGCGTTAAACAATCAGCAAAGATGCCTTGATGAAACAAAACTCATATATATGAAAAATTTCAGATCGTTATATCCGCTTAACGATGAAATGCTGGAAGCTATGGTTATGGTTTCTGATTTTCCGAAACCGTTGCTGGAAAAATTAGCACAGTTCTTCCCGCCGCAGGATAAAGATTATTTTATGGAATCTTGCGAACAGATGCATAAAATTCGTATTGAGGCAATGAAACAGCAAAGAAAATAAATTTTTGTTTGCAAAACTTTTTTTGCTCGTACTATAATAAAATAAAGAACATGATAAAGATTAGGGATTAAAAATGACAGAACAAAAAATAGCTGTAATAGGATGTGGTGTCTGGGGCAGAAATATCGTCAGAAATTTCTACAATCTTAATGCACTGGACACGGTTTGTGATATTGATGAAGAAAATTTGAAAAAAGTAACCGAACAATATCCGGGTGTTCATGTAACAAAAGATTTTCATGAGATTATTAATAACAAGCAAATAACCGGCGTTGTTGTTGTAACTCCGAGCCATACGCATTACAAAATGGTAAAAGCAATGCTTGAGGCAGGTAAGCATGTTTATGTAGAAAAACCAATTTCTACGGTTGCACAGGAAGCAAAAGATTTGACAGAACTTGCAAATGCAAAAGGACTCGTGCTTATGGTCGGTCATTTGCTTTTGTATCACCCTGCTGTTAATCGTTTAAAAATGCTTATTGAAGAAGGGGCTTTGGGAGATATTGTTTATGCTCAAAGCGACAGATTAAACGTAAACTATTTCAAAAATGACCGTAGTGTAATGTGGGATTTGGCTCCGCACGATGTATCTATGATAAGTTATGTCACTGGTAAAGATCCTGTGCGTGTAATAAGCGCAATGGGCTGCTCTTCAGATCATAATGAAATTATGGATATAACTCATATTGGTATTGAATTTGAAGGTGGCGTTATCGGGCATATTTCAGACAGCTGGATTACCCCGCGTAAACACGTTACATTACTCGTACGCGGAACAAAAGCTACTGCAATTCTTGATGATACAGTACCTGAACATAAGCTGGTTATATTTGATAACTTTAAAGCAGGCAATACTCAAAATATTGAGCTTGATTATCTTGAAATTGAACCGCTCAAACTTGAATGCCAACACTTTATAAGCTGCTGTGAAAAAGGTAAAAAAGCACGTTCTGACGGTGAAAACGGTTATACTGTCGTAAGCATTCTTGAAGAAGCAGAAAAAATCATGCTCGGTGATAAAGTAAAACAACTGGATAAAGTTAATTTTGCGCTATCAAGAACAAAAAAATAAGTCTTGCATAACAGATTTAGGGAGATAAAAAATGGCAAATTTCATTTCTATATTCAGAATTTTTGTTGCACTGTTTGCAATAGCACTATTATATATAAGAACAACCTGGGCATATGTGCTTGCATTATTGTTAACCATATTTGCCTTTGTGCTGGATGGGGTTGACGGGTATGTCGCAAGAAAATTTAACGAATCCTCTGATTTGGGCTCTGTCTTAGATATAATGGGCGATAGAATAGTTGAGGCGTCCTACTGGATTGTTTTTGCAGTAATGGGCTGGATAAGTATTTTATTTCCTCTTGTTTGCGTTTTCAGAGCATTTACTACAGACAGTCTGAGAAGTGTTGCTCTTTCTAAAGGCTACACTGCATTTGGCGCAAAAAGTATGCAGAAAACCAAACTCGGCTCATTTATTTGTTCTTCAAGATTTATGCGAATAAGTTATGCTGTAGCAAAAGTTGTGGCATTTTTATTCCTGATTATTGCAAATACACCAGGTATTGAATTTTGGCAGCACATAGGTTTATTCCACAATATCACAATGTTTTTTGCCTGGGCAGCAATTATATTCTGCGTCGTCAGAGGTATTCCTGTTGTTGTTGAAAGCAAAAGCTTGTTTGAGAAAGAAAACAAATAATGGCAAAAATAAATATTGTTTTGTACGAACCTGAAATTCCGCAAAATACTGGTAATATTGCAAGATTATGTGCTTGTACAGGAGCAAGTCTTTATCTGGTTGGCAAATTAGGTTTTTCTTTATCAAGCAAATACACAAAACGCGCAGGCTTAGACTACTGGGACAGTGTTGATTTGCATAAAATTGATACAATGGAAGAATTGCTCGCCGTGAATAAAGATGCTAATTTTTATTATCTGACGACTAAAACAAAACGTGTTTATACAGATATCAAATTTCAAGACGGTGATTTTATTGTATTCGGTCCTGAAACAAGAGGTCTGCCGGAAAAATACGTAACATCAGATACGGCACTAACTATTCCGATGAAAGAAGGTCAGAGAAGCTTGAATTTGTCCAATTCGGTTGCAATAGTAACTTATGAGGTCATAAGACAAAATGGATTATAATTTGACTGAATTACCATGCCGCCCGCTAGATTCCAACAAAGGAACATTTGGCAAAATATTAAACATTGCCGGCTCAAAATACATGCCGGGTGCTGCTTATATTTCATCAGTTGCGGCAATGACAGCAGGATGCGGATTAGTTTGTCTTATGAGTGAAGAAAGCGTTATTAAGGCGGTTTCTGCCCAATCACCGATTATTACCTTTGCGCCCTTGTCGGAATTAGAAGAAAAACTAAGAACTTTTACTGTGTTGTTAATTGGCTGCGGACTTTCTACATCTGATGAGGCAGTGAATATATTCAAAAGAGCAATAGAAAACTCTAAAATTCCGACGATTATAGATGCAGACGGCTTAAACATTCTGGCAAAAAATCAAATTACATTGCCGACTGATACGATTTTAACACCTCATCCGCTTGAGGCAGCCCGCCTGATTGGATGCAATTTAGATAATGTGCTTTCGGATACAGAAAAAGCCGCAAGAGAAATTTGTGCGCGTTATAATTGTGTAACTGTCTTAAAATCCCATGAAACAATAGTTACAGACGGTGAAAAAATATTTAAAAACACAACAGAAACCTCTGCGCTTGCAAAAGGCGGCAGCGGGGATGTGCTCGCCGGCGTTATCGCAAGTTTAACAGCACAAGGTCTGGAACTGTTTGACGCAGCAGCACTTGGCGTTTATCTGCACGGACTTAGCGGCGATCTGGCAGCAAAAAACCTGACTGAATATTGCGTTACCGCAAATGATACAATCAGGTTTTTACCTACTGCTTTTATTAATTATGCTAAATAATCAAGTTTACCAGTATTGATTTGTTCTTTTGGTGTGCCATGAGAAAGTGCATAAGAATCAGCTCTTTCAATCATTGAATCATCAAGTTTCGGAGCAGATTGAAAAGGCTTTTTAGATATAGCAACTGATTCTTTTGCAATATTTTGTAAAGCATCAGAATTTAAAGCATCTTTAGAAATATTTTGTCTGCTTGCAGCAAAAGATTCCATCGCATCAGTAGCTACTTTAATACCTTTTTCAAGGCTTTTAGCGGGGTTTCCTGTAAATTGAACGTTGTTAATCATTTTAATAATCTCCTTTGGGTTTACCTCTATTATATAACCTGTAAAAAAATTATTTGCCACAAAAGTTGGAAAAAGTGACAAATCTTAATAATACAATTTTCATTATAATCCTGTCAGGTAAATTAGCAATTAGTCACTTTACCTAAAACAACTCTCTTTTTGGCGCCTGTACAGGAAGGAAGATTTGCCGGTATGCCATAGTAATTGCAGTATCCAAGCAATGCAAAAGCCATGACTTCTTTAAAGTTATTTGATATACCGTAATCGTCATGTGTTTTAAGGTTTACATGCTTAGGCAAATAGTGGCGCAAATATTTCATTAATGTAGGATTATAAGCCCCACCGCCACCGATTATAACTTCTTCTATATTCATATGCGGGTAAATAAATCTTTCATAAGATTGTGCAATTGATTTTGCAGTCAGAGCCGTAACCGTCGCCAGAATATCTTTCGGATCTTTAGGTCCAAATTTAAGAGCATTTTCAATATATTTTGGAGAAAAATATTCTCGACCTGTTGTTTTAGGCGGCTTTTTAAAATAATATTCCTCCTGAAGAAGACATTCAAGCCAGCTTTCAGAAATTGAACCTTCATTTGCAATAGCGCCGTCTTTGTCGCAAGGCATGCCAAAGAATTTGTTTGCACAGTAATCAATAATTATGTTACCTGCGCCGGTATCAAATCCAAAAGTATCATTTTCTTTTGAAACAACTGTAACATTAGAAATGCCGCCGATATTTTGCACACAGACATTTTTCTTTAACGGCTTAAACCATTTTTCATCAGCGAAACATACAAGCGGGGCACCGTCACCGCCCGCTGCTATATCAGCTTCCCTGAAATTTGAGATTACCATACATCCTGTTTCTTCAGCTATAACAGAGCTTTCACCTATCTGTAAAGTGCTCCGTAAATTTATCCCGTCAAGCTTGTCATCATAAGGAAAGTGATAAATAGTTTGCCCATGGCTTGCTATCATATCAGGTTTTTCATGCTCTGATATGATAAGTTTACAAGCATCAGCAAAACAGTGTCCTATTGCAAAGTTCATCTGACAGACATCCTGAATATCAGCCTGCCCATTAAAAAGGTTAAATATTTTTGCTCTGATATGCTCAGGATATTTGTAATTTATTCCCGTAATTAATTTGCAGGACAAATCCGGATACACTTCACATAATCCCGCGTCAATACTGTCACATGAAGTTCCGGACATTAAGCCTATAATTTTTTTGGGTTCAAGTTCATTTGACATAAAAGTATTATATAAAAAAGCTTGCATTAACGCAAGCTTTAGATTTTTACAAACATATCCTACCCCTATACATATAAAAAATTTCTTCTTCCAAGATCTTAAAAAAAACAATCCCTAATCAACATCCCATTGACCTTAAATCCTTTTTGTTTCTCCACTAAAATTATTGTTACTTAATTTTTAGCCATCACCTCTTTTTCTTATTTTAAATTTGTTTTGGTTTCCGGTAGCCGTCTTTCCAGCTTTATTATGAACTTTCGTTCTCCTGAACTTTCGTTCCCCATATTCATAATGTAAAACTTAGTAAAAAAATTGACAAGTAAAAAAAAGTAAAATAAAATTTACAATTGACCATGCCCCTTGATATGAATAAGAAAAATTCAAGTTCTTAAAACTTAATGAAGAAAATTTAATGAAATTAGGTAAAAAATAGTCAAAAATTATTTGACAAAAACTTTTTACAGAAATTAAATCGGGCATGAAAAATTTTAAAAAATAGCTTTACAAATTGGTTAGGATTTTGTTATACTATTTTTAAGGAGATCATATGAAAGAATTTTTAAGAAACGATACTATTAGTTACAACTTGATGTCCTTCACAGGTTACAAGACATTGATAATGTTCTCACTGCTGACCGAAGGACCTAAATCTTACTTAGATGTAAAAGAATATTTTGAAAACCAGCCGTATGTAAGAGAAAAGTTTTCAATGGATACAATGCGTGTTTACATGAACTCTTTTAAACGCGTAGGCTGCCATATTAAAAGAATAAGACAGGATGGGGTTTCAAAATACTGGATTACTGAAAATCCTTTCAAATTAAAACTAACAGCAGAACAAAAGAAATCTGTAATAAAGATCTATAAGACACTTACAAAAAATCTTTCTGCTGAAGAAATTATTGAACTTGACAGACTGCTTATGAAATTAACAAACTACATTGACGATCCGGAATTTGTAGAAGAATACAAAAAAGCATCTGTGCTGAAAAAAGAAAACCAACAGTTAGTAGATACTCTGTTATACTGCTGTAGAGCTCACAAACAAATTACAGTAGCATATAACTCTCCGCGCTCAGGTATTAAAGATATAAAAATGATTGCTAAGCGCCTTGTTTATAACAGCGGCAAACTCTATATAAAAGCTTCTGGTTTTGAATACAATCAGGATACTGATTTTCAGGTTAACAGGATAACTGCGATACTCGAAATTAAAGATCCTGATGAAAAATTTGAAGGCAATAAAGAAGTTACTGTAACTTACAAGTTAATGACAGGCGGGCATGCTCCTGAACTTCTTCCGGAAGAAAAACTTCTTGAAGCAGGGAAAGATTATGCTGTTATCTCTATAACCGGCAACAATATGTTCTATATAAACCAGCGTCTGCTTGAGCATGGTGCATTGTGTGTGGTTGTTGAACCGGAGGAATTTAAAAAGACTTTTGTAGAACAACTTAAAGAAATGAGAGAGGAGTATGACAATGACTAAAGAACTCTCTGTAAAATATAACGATTCCGGAATTAAAATGTTCCAGCTGCTTTCTTTGTTATATCAAGGGGAAGCTGATTTCAAAGATGTTTTGCATATTTTTATGGATGACAAGGTTTCACCGAATAATGCCAATGTAAACCTATGCAAATACTTAAACAGCCTTAAAGTATTCGGAATACATGTGGAAAAGAATAAGGACAAATACCGTGCGTTTAATTTGCCTTACACATACAATTTCACAAGAGAAGAACTCGAAGCAATTCAAAAGTTCAAAAGCTGCGCAAAATTAATTCTGTCTGAACGTGCATTGAAAAGTTTTGATAAATTTATAAGTGCCCTGGAAATACGTTACGATTCAGAAACGCAGCAGATTGCAACAGAATTAGCAACTGATGATGAGTTTGATTTTTCTTTTTACTTTAAAAAATTAAAAGAAAAATTTGATGAATTTGAAAAATATATTGAAGAGAACCAAATTTTGGAAGTAACTTACACCGAAAACGGAAAAGACGAAATGAAAGTTACTGGTAAACCTCTGGATCTTATTTTTGAAAAGCGTAAAGCGCTGATAAAATTGTATAATAACAGAGATTCTCAATTGTATGATATTCCGCTTGACAGTATACGTTCAGTTGTTCAATCACCTCAAAAATCAGGCATGCCTGCTATGAATACAACGTCTATTGTTTTCAAATTACGCGGTCGTCTTGCGCAAAATTACAAGCTCAGAACAAATGAGTATTCAAAAGGTACTGATTCAAGAGGCAATTTAATTGTTGTCAACACAAATGAAGACGTTTCATCTCTTTTACACAGATTAATGCGATACGGTACAAATTGTACAGTGTGCACACCAATTGCTGTAAAAGAACAGATGAAAGAACTTCTGGATAAAACAATCGCAAATTATTCGTAATATTTTATTTAAATTTGATATTCACTATGCTAGCATGTGCTTATGGATAAAAATACACAATACGTGCCATTACATCTGCATAGTGAATATTCTTTGCTAGACGGTGCAATAAAAGTCAAAGCACTGTGTGAATTTGCAAAAGAAAACAACATGCCTGCTGTTGCAATAACTGATCACGGGGTAATGTATTCTGCAATCGAATTTTACAGAACAGCAAAAGAACTCGGAGTAAAAGCAATAATCGGCTGTGAGTTTTATGTGCATGACAGAGATATTCACGAAAAAGATTCATCACACAATCCTCTGTATCACCTTGTGCTTCTCGCAAAAGATAAAACAGGGTACATGAACCTTGTAAAACTTGTATCAATTGCGCATTGTGAAGGCATGTATTACAAACCGCGTATAAATTTTGAGCTTCTTCAAAAGTATTCAGAAGGTCTGATTTGCGCATCAGCATGCCTTGGCGGAGAAGTGCTGCAAAATTTGCTTAAAAATGATTATGCAGCAGCTAAAGCTACAGCTCAAAAGTATAAAGATTTATTCGGCGATGATTATTACATTGAACTACAAGACCATGGACTTGAAGAACAAAAACGTACAAATCCTGATTTAATAAAACTTGCATCAGAACTCGGCATTAAAATGATTATCACAAACGATTCTCACTATTTGCGCAAAGAAGATGCCGACTGGCATGACACACTGTTATGTTTACAGACAAACGCTCTCAAAAATGAACCGAACAGATTTCATTTTCCGAATAATGAATTTTATGTAAAAACACCTGAGGAATTACGTGACAGCTTCCGTTGGATGGACAGTGCAATGTTTGATGAATGCATTCAAAATACGGTCGAAGTTGCAGAAAAATGCCACCTTATTCTGGAAATGGGCAAAAGCCCTCTGCCGCATTACGAAGTTCCACCGGGACACACAGTTGAAAGTTATCTTGATTTAAAAGTTCATGAAGGGCTAAAAAAACGTTACGGCGACATCCCTCAGGAGATCGAAGATCGTGTTAAATATGAACTCGGTATCATTGAACAGATGGGATTTTCAGCATACTTTTTGATTACTTGGGATTTTGTTCACTTTGCCAAAACCCATGATATTCCGGTCGGACCGGGACGTGGATCAGCTGCCGGATCTGTTGTTGCTTATGCGCTGGAAATTACCGATCTTGATCCGATTCGCCACCACTTATTGTTTGAAAGATTTTTGAATCCGGAACGCTACAGTATGCCTGATGTCGATATTGACTTCTGTATCGAAAGACGTGGTGAAGTTATTGATTACGTATCTAAAAAATACGGTGAAGATAAAGTATGCCAGATTATCACATTCGGTACTTATGCAGCAAAAGCAGCTATGAAAGGGGTTGCCCGCGTTCTTGATATTCCGTTTGCAAGAAGCAACCAGCTTTCTGCATTAATTCCGAATGAACCCAAAGCTCATATTGATGATGCAATGCTTGACGGCATGGAACTTAAAAAGTTGTATGATGAAGATCCAGACGTTAAAAAACTTGTTGATATGTCACGCTGTATTGAAGGCATAAAAAACAATACAGGTACCCACGCGGCTGGTGTCATCATCGCGCATAAACCTTTAAACGAAATAGTTCCTGTTCAGCCTTCAAAAGACGGTATTATTGTAACCGAATATCCTATGGCTGACCTTGAAAAGCTTGGGCTTTTAAAAATGGACTTTTTGGGCTTACGTACTCTTACAATGATACATAAGACTATGAAACTGCTCAAAAAGACAAAAGGAATTGAGTTTGATATAAATAGAATTCCGCTGGATGATAAACCCACTTATGACATGCTTATAACAGGCGAAACAGACGGAGTTTTCCAGCTTGAATCTTCCGGTATGAAAAAACTGGTTAAGGATTTACGTCCTGACGTGTTTGAAGATTTAGGCGCTCTTGTTGCACTGTTCAGACCGGGTCCTTTGGAATCCGGCATGGTACAGGACTTTGTTGAAAGAAAACATGGACGCCAGGAAATTAAGTATGCACATCCTCTTCTCGAACCTGTCTTGAAAGATACATATGGCACAATTGTATATCAAGAACAGATTATGCAAGTGTTCCAGGTATTAGCCGACTACACCTTAGGACAAGCGGACATGGTTCGCCGTATGATGGGTAAGAAAAAGCTTGATGAAATGGCGCAGCAAAAAGGTAAGTTTATTGAAGGTGCAGCACGGCACGGCATGGAATCAAAAGATGCGGCAGCATTGTTTGAACAGATTGAGAAATTCGCGTCTTACTGCTTTAACAGGTCACACTCTGCTGCTTATGCGTTTGTTGCTTATCAGACAGCTTATCTCAAATGTCACTACCCGCAGGAATACCTTGCCTCAATTTTATCAAGTGTATCAGGTGATCAGGATAAAACACAATTATACATTGAAGAAGCTTTGAAATTCGGTATTCAGGTAATGCCTCCGGATATCAATAAATCTTATGCGGAATTTACACCTGACGGGAACAATATAAGATTCGGACTTGCCTCCATTAAACAGGTTGGTGAAGCTGTTGTGGAAGCTATTCTGGCAGAACGCGAAGCTAACGGCGAATTTAAATCTATCTATGATTTTTGCAAACGCGTTGATTCAAAATGCAGTAACAAACGAGTTATGGAAGGTTTAATCAAAGCTGGTGCGTTCGGAACAATCGAAAAAAGCCGTAAGCAGCTTTTAGAAAATCTTGAATATATAGTTGCAACCGCAAACCGCGAAAATCAGGCTAAAGCTCTCGGTCAGGTGAGCCTTTTTGCAGGATTGGGCGAAGATAACGACATCGGTTATAATGAATTTCAACTTGCAGGAAGTGATGAAGAATTTGACGCAAGACAGTTACAAATGTTTGAAAAAGAATTTTTAGGATTTTATGTATCAAGCCACCCACTTTCAACCATCAGAGATAAACTGCCGTTTTTGATGACGCATAAGATATCTGAACTCGCAGAACAACCTAACGATAAAGTTGTTACAATATGCGGTTTGATTACTGCCTGCAAACAAATTCCTACCAAAAAAGATCCGACAAAGTTTATAAAATTCTGTACTGTTGAGGATTTGACGGGCAAGGTCGAAACTATTACTTTTAATACAAAACTTGCAGAATACGGAACATATTTACAAAATGAACAGCGTGTAATAATTTCGGGTAAAATCAGCCGCAGATCAGAAGATGAACCACCGGTTATAATTGTAGATACAGTTAAAACTGTTGATAACTCCAATATATTTACTATTGAATTGCTGGATGATATAAAATTTGAAGAACTGGTAATGCTCAAAAATACACTCTGCAAAAATGCCGGCTCTGATCCTGTTGCATTCAAAATAAAAGATGACAGCGGTGAACATAAGGTATTAACAGCTTCTATGTTCTGGGTTAATTCATCAAATGAGCTTGTAAATACACTTAAACATAAATTTCAAGACAGAATAGATATTGATATCCGTTCGCTTGATGCAGCATAAAGATATTTTTTGTGTTAAAATCATTAGCAGGAATATAAAGAAAAAGGGATAAATATGAGTTTAACAGTATACTTAGGGATAGATGTCGGGTCAGTAACAACTAAACTCGCATTAGTCGATGAAAAAGGTAAATATGTAGACAGTTATATGTTGAGAACAGCCGGCAAGCCGGTTATAGCTGTTCAGACAGGATTAAGAGAACTTTTAAAAAAAGCGATTACAGATTATGATGTTCAAGGAGTAGGAACAACAGGCTCCGGACGAAACTTAGCCGGTGCGCTTGTAGGTGCTGATATTATTAAAAACGAAATTACAGCACACGCTGTTGCGGCAAGTATTAATGTTCCGGGAGTACAGACAATTCTTGAGATAGGCGGTCAGGACAGCAAAATCATTATTCTTCGTGACGGTATTGTAACTGATTTTGCTATGAATACCGTGTGTGCAGCAGGAACAGGAAGTTTTCTTGACCAGCAGGCAAACAGATTAAATGTTCCAATACAGGATTTTGGCGCTACAGCATTAAAATCAACCAATCCTGCGCGTATAGCAGGTCGATGCGGTGTTTTTGCCGAAAGTGATTTGATACATAAACAACAATTAGGCTACCCGGTTGAAGATCTACTGTACGGACTATGTCAGGCGCTTGTGCGTAATTATTTGAGTAATCTGGCATTAGGAAAAGAGTTGCTGCCAGTATTTTCATTCCAGGGCGGCGTCGCAACAAATTCCGGCATGGTAAAAGCGTTTGAAGAAGCTCTCGGGCACAAGGTTGTTGTTCCGGAAAATCATCAGACAATGGGTGCAATAGGGGCTGCTCTTCTTGCAATGGAAAACCACCAGTATACAGAAACACCGACCAAATTCAAGGGTTGGGAAGTCGGTGAAATGCATTTTTCCTCTATCACTTGTGAATGCAACGGATGCTCTAATAACTGTGAGGTAATTACTATTGTAGAAGGCGTGGATGAAGTTCAACATGTCGACAAGATAAAAGATATTAAAGGAAATATTATCGCACGCTGGGGCGGAACCTGCGGCCGCTGGGACAGAGCATAAATTTGAGGTATTGAGTTTTAACTCACAATGTAAAACTTTTTTGTGATAATATATTTGCGGAGGTTTAGATAATGGATTTACCGCAAAATTTTGGAACTGCGATGACAATGACGCTTTTAGCCGGTTTAACAACGGCAATAGGCGCCGGTATAGCATTTGTAGTTAAAAAAGATAATCTGAAAGCACTTTCCGTAGGACTCGGTTTTTCTGCCGGTGTAATGATATTTCTTTCATTTACCGATATTATTCCGGAAGCAGGGAAAATGCTTTCTGTTAATTTTCCGCATATACATGAATGGCTGGTTTTACTCGGATTTATTCTCGGTGTCGGCATTGCAATGCTCATTGACTACTTCTTGCCAGACCATATAGATCCAGATGAATTACTAGACCCGGAAGGGCATAGTATGTGTAAACACAGAATCAAACGCGCCGGATTGTTTACCGCTATTGCAATATGTGTACACAATTTTCCTGAAGGCATGGCAACATTTCTCTCAGCAACGCAAAATCTTACACTTGGATTGTCGGTTGCTGTGGCTATTGCAATACACAATATTCCCGAAGGTATAGCTGTAGCACTGCCAATGTATCAGGTCACAGGTAAAAAACGTTATGCAATGCTTTATGCTGCACTATCCGGATTAACTGAGCCGGTAGGTGCACTTGTCGGCATGCTGCTTTTCAGTCTGTTTTTACCACAGGTTATGGTAGGAATGCTGCTTGCTGCTGTTGCCGGGATTATGATTTATCTTTCGTTTGATACACTTTTGCCGCTTGCACGTGAATACGGAAACTGGCATTTGTCTATGGTCGGTATTTTTGCCGGCATGCTCTTTATATGGGTAAGCTTAATTTTAATTGGATAATTTATTATGAAAACATTATTGAAAAAATTAATGGCAAAGGAAGATTTATCCTTTGATGAAATAAAATTTGCCGTTGATAGTATTGCGCACAAAGAGGTGTCTGAAGCGCAAATTGCAGCTTTTTTAACTGCGGTTACAGCTAAAGGCGTTAATAAAGAAGAATTTTATGCGTTTGCCGCTAATATGCGTAATTACGCAAGACGCGTAATTACTGATAAATATGTTGTAGACAGCTGCGGTACAGGCGCTGACCTGTCTAAAACAATTAATATTTCAACCTCTGCGTCAATTGTCGCACGTGCCTGCGGAGTAAATGTTATTAAACAAACAAATTCTTCTATCACAAGCGCAAGCGGAAGCACTGATTTTTTAGGCGCTCTCGGGATAGATATTATGAGCACGCCGGAAGAAGCTTTAGAATGCTTTAATAAAAACGGAATAACATTTGTTCATTCACCGTATTTTAATGAATTTGCAAGTGTTAATAATCCGATACGCCGGCAAATCGGAATTAAAACCATATTCAATTTTTTAGGACCATTGATAAATCCATCATTTCCTGATGCACAACTGCTTGGAGTTTCATCAAATCAAATGTGTGACCAAATAGCGTATGCATTGCAAAAACTCGGGACAGACAGGGCACTTGTTGTAAACGGGCTTGAACCAAATCTTGATGAAATAAGTATATGCTCTGAAACAAGAGTTCTTGAATTGCAAAACGGCGAGATTAAGGAATACTTTGTAAAACCCGAAGATTTCGGAATGTCACGTGCAAGTCTTTCTGAAATTCAAGGCGGTAACGGAGCTGAGAATGCTAAATTTATAACAGAAATTTTTGAAAATAAAAGACAGGGAGCAATGCTTGATGTTATCTTGCTAAATGCCGGGGCAATGATTTATCTTTCAGGACAGGTAAAAAGTATTTTGGAGGGAATAGAAGAGGCAAAAAGCTGCATTAAAACTCAAGAGGCACTAAATATATTAAGAGGGTTAGAAAATGGGAAATTTGTCAAATCTGTTTGATCTCGGACGAAATATTTATGCATTACCTTCTTATCTCTCCAATTCAGGTAAAGCTTTAATGCCATTGAGGTATTTTTTCGAATTAACCTATCGCTGCAATTTGCAGTGTCCGTATTGTTATGTAGGAAATTCCCGTGATAAAGATGAGCTTACGACAGAAGAGTGGTTTAAAATTATTGATCAGATACCGTGGTACTCTTTTGTAACACTTGTTGGCGGAGAACCTTTGATACGCAAAGATTTCATTGACATATTGATGAAAACCGCCCAAAAAACTTTCGGGAAATTAAATGTTGTATCAAACGGAATTCTGATAAACGATGAAATAATAGATGCTTTTATAAAATCCAAGATGATGCTTTTATCTGTGTCTTTGGACGGATACGGAGATAATCACGACAAAAACAGAGCTAAAGCCGGAATTTTTGACAAAATAATGTCTAATTTTGAAAAAATGAATGCCCGCTCTAAGCGTCCTATGGTTGATATTAAAACAATTGTTCTTGAAAATAATCTTGATGATTTAGTTAAACTTTACAAAATGTGTGATGAAATGAAGTTTAATTTTTTATCAATTTCTTTTTTGCGGAACAACAATTTGAAACAAAATTCAATATTATTTGACCGCTTTGTGCCTGAATTTAACGGGAATTATCCGATAGAAAAATATTTTGATATGGCGCATTTTAAAGAGGTTTACAAAGAATTGGAAGCCTTAAAAAAACATTCAAAAGTTCAGATACGTTTTTCCCCGAAATTTGAATATGCAAAAGATCCGATTGCAAAAATAGAGGAGTTTTTTAATACACCTGCGGACAAGCCGGTAAAGGAAATTTATAAACCTTGTTTATACCCTTATTCCAATATGATGATAAATCCATGCGGGGATATTTACCCATGCCTTTCTCAAAAAATCGGTAATGTAAAAGGGATGCCATTAAAGGATGCCTTCAATCTCCCTAATTACCGCTGTTTCCGGAAAAATTTAAAGGCATCCCGTGTATTTGGGGCATGCCAAATGTGCTGCGAATTGTCAGTAAAATAATTTTTGGAAAATATCAAAAAAATGATGAATTTCGTGCAAAAATGAAATCGCGGAATCCCTTGTGCTGCAAGCGAAACGACGATCGGCTGTCCACAGATCTGTGTACACAAGTTTGTGTACACAGATTTGTGGACTTTTATTTTTTTTACAATCGGTTATACTGGTTATGTAAGTTAAGACTCAAGCCCGCGGGAATAGAAACCCGCCTTAGTTAGATGGTAAAGTTGTTTGCTTACTACTCGTGGAGTAACTGTGCAAATATTTCGTATATTTGCATATGAGGAGATCTCAATGGGATATATACATTGCTGCGGCGCCTTGCGTAAGACAAGGACCTTTAGACTCGTGCCGCAAATCGGGTTTTTAATATGTGAAGTAGATGTACTCACCAAATGTCCAACCTGCGGTCATATGGTAGTTCAACTCACTAAGATTACATCTGACGGTGATGTGGTTACTGTTCGTAAAACGAACCAAAAGGCCGAAAACTTCTTTGAAAGACTAAAGCAAGACATCCTTTATGAAATCGTCCATATTAAGTACACCAATTATTACGGTAGATTTTATCTGAATTACAACGAATATGGCGTTATTAAAAGATGTTATTCAAACCTGAGCAATATGAAACTCGGAACAGATCAAAACCTTGACTCTAAATCCTTTGGTAAAAAAGAAAAAATAACAAGGAAAAAATCCATTTAAACAATCCAATTAATTATCTTACTCTCAGGGGAGGAATTACTCCTCCCGTTTTTTTAAAACAGAGGAAATATTTTTAAGCGAAATCGTGATTTTTTCAGTTAAGCTTAAGAAATAAAGTAAAAATACTCATTTAAAACGAAGGAATTAAGATGGACTTGTCACCAAAGGAACTTGATGTTTTGGCTTTGGTTGCTTTAGGTTATTCGGATCAAGAAATCGGTAACAAATTAAAAATTCAATATGGGACAGTTAGAACACATGTTCAGAGAATGGTATTAAAACTCAACGCTCGAAACAGAGGACATGCAGTTTTGGCTTATATCATGAGAAATCCGAAATGGGTAACTGAATTCAATAAAAAATACAAACGATTTATTTAAGGAAATTTATGAAACGAATTATACTTCATTGGACAGCCGGAGGATATTATCCGAATGCACATGAGCTTGAATGTTATCATTTTCTGATTGATAAAGACGGGAATGTGCATAACGGAAAGTACAAACCGGAAAATAATGAAATATGTAAACCCGGACAATACGCAGCGCATACCGGGGGCGGTAATACCGCCTCGATAGGAGTAGCGCTCTGCGCAATGAACGGTTTTAAAAGCCGGAATTTGACCGGCAGTTATCCGATTACTGCAAAACAATTTGAGGCTTCAATGAAATTATGCGCTGAACTGGCGGTTAAATACAATATTAAAGTAAATCCTAATACCGTCTTAACGCATTATGAATTTGGTCTAAAAAATCCGAAAACAAGCAGTGCGGGAAAAATTGATATCATCTATATACCGTCTTATCCCTGGGTGGCACAGGATGATATCGGGGCTTTTATTCGCTCAAAAGTAAAATGGTACATCTTACAGGGATAAATTTTTCGATATGTGTATTTTTTCACATATTGGTCTGTTGTAGTTATGAAAAATGAAAGGGAAATTCAAAATGACAGAATCAGCACAAACAGGAGGTTCACAGCAGCCGGCATCAACTTCAGCATCTACAAATGCATATGACGTATTTATACCGGAGGTCTGGAGCCAAAAACTCAATGCTTTACTAGAAAAAGAATGTGTAATGCTGCAATGTGTTAACAGAAATTACGAAGGTGAAATTGCTAATCAGGGTGATACCGTAAAAATTATCACACCGGCAAAAGTTTCAATTTCAACCCTGGGCACATCAAACATTACCTATGATGAATTAGAACCTGAATCTCAGGATCTGGTTATTGATCAGAAAAAATTCTTTGCATTCAAAATCAATGATATTGCGCATGTTCAGGCAAATACCGATATTATGATTGCGCATCTTGCAAACGCAAAGAAAGCTATTGAAGAAGTTCAGGATGCTTATTTATTGTCAATGCATAGCAATGTAGAAACCGCAAATACAATAGGTAGTGACGAAACACCTATTGCTTTGAGTAAGACCACTATTTACGAACAGTTTGTAAAACTCGCCCTCTGCCTGAAAAATTCAGATGCCGTACATGCCGGTATTCGTCCTTGGGTAGTGATTAACCCTACAATTGAATCCTATCTTTTACAAAGCTCTGAATTTATCAGTGCACACAATGTTGCGGATAAAACATTACGTGAAGGTGCAATAGGCAGAATTGCCGGCATGGATGTACTTGTTTCAACAAATTTGACTGCAACCGCAAATAAATACTATGTTCTTGCCGGAACAAATGAAGCAATTACTTTTGCCTCACAACTCGCGAGAATTGAAACCCTGAGAGATAAAGACAGTTTTTCTGACTTAGTCAGAGGGTTGTATTTATATGGTGCAAAAACAGTGCAGCCGAAAGCACTTGCAAAAGCTATATTTAGTGCATCATAACCCCTTGCGCGGGTGTATTTTTACACCCGCTTTTCCTAAATGTACACATAAAATAAAAAGGAGAAATTATGTCAGAAGATATAGAACAAAATAAAAATCAAACACCTTCCTCTACTACAAATACAGCAAAAAAGACCGATGTCTTAGATAACATGAACACAATAATATCTTTGATTAAAAACGGCGCAATTCCAGAGCAGGAAGGTATGAGCTGGCTTAAACAATCACTTGGACTCCAGTCAGCCGAAAACAACATTCCGCCTCAGCAGCAAGAGCCGCACACACAGCAATCACAAAATAATGACGGATATACTGTTGCTGAAAATTACACGGAACTGTTTGACTACTTAAAAAAACTTAATCCAGATTTAAACAAAGAAAATTACAATGCTATATCCGGCATGATAGGAACTCTTGAAAATCAGGCAGTTGAAAATTACACAAAAAAAGCTGATTATGAAAAAAATCTCAACAGCCGAAATTCCTATGACAAAAGCCGTATGACTTCTAATGCTCAAGGAGCCGGTACAGACAGCAAGTTTTCCCGCTCATTTTCACGTGCTGAAATAGGGAAAATGTCCACAAAAGAATTTCTTGAAAACGAAGAAGCTATTATGGATCAAATGCGTAAAGGACTTATCAGAAGATAAAAAGGCATGCGGGGGTACATGCCCCCGTATCCCCAAATTAACAGGAGATTAAATATATGAATTATCTTGATATTATAAACAAATGTTTATCAGAATTGAATTTCCGGCAGGTTGAAGATTTTTCAGACCTGATAAAACCGGAGCATCAGAGAATAAAAAACTATATAAATTTAGTGGCACAGGATGTTTGTTCCTCTATGAATTGGAATTTTCTTCTCAGGCAAGAAGAATTGACACTGCCAGCCGGAACTAAAACAGTTGCAAATAACATTTATGGAAGAATTTTGGCGGTCTATATAGACGGAATTAAGTATAATTTCTGCGAAAACTTCCAATTATTCTTGAAATACCGCGACAGAGGACGGGTTTTTAGTGTTTTTAATGACAAGTTTCTGTTTCCGGAATTTGAAGAGAACAAACTTATAAATATCATTTACTATACCCGTAATCTTGCTGTTTCAGCCGAAAATCAGGAAAAAAGTTATCTTGAAGAAGCCGATGATAAAGCGCTAATTCCTGAACCCTTCACTGAACAAATACTTGTTTACGGAACATGCCTGCGCCTTAAAGGAGATCCGCAGCATGTAAAATTCAGCTACTGGCAGGATATGTATAATGCCGCTCTTGCAAATATGCGTTCAAAAATAGCTATAGATGCTGATTATACGCCGTTTGTAAGATTGTTCCGGCGCTAGTAAATCAGCGCAAAAAAAACAGGAAGTAAAATTCATTGCCCCCTGTTAAGATTTACACTAGCCGAAATATAAATAGCATGGTTATTATACAATTTTTTTCATAAAAACACAAATTATATTGAGAAATGTAAACTTTTAACGATGAAACGACTGACAAATCAACAGAAAAAATTTGTTTCAGAATACATAAAATCTTTAGACGGCGAGCTTTCAGCCCGGCGTGCCGGTTATAAATCAAAGGATTTGAAAGAGGTCGCTGAAAGATTACTTTCTGACAAATTTGTAATAAATGAAATAAAACTTCAAATTAAGAATCAAATATCTTCACTTTGTGTACACAAGGGTTATGTAATACAAAAGTTATTACAGATAGCCGAATTTTCACTAACGGAAGAAGATATTCTCGATAAAGACGGCTGTGCAACAGGAAAACGAAAGCTGCGTGATACTTCTGCCGGACTAAAAGCTCTTGAAAGTCTTTGCAAGTATCTCGGCTTTAATGAACCGGAAACAGAGGATTATAAGCCAGCCAAAATTATTACTATTTCAAATTTAGATGATGAAAAAATTTAACAAACTAAAATTTTAAGGAGATTAAACTTATGAAAAATCAAGACACTAATGCTGAACAAATACTCTTAGCAAACACCTCGCTTGATGATTTAATTAAAAAGAAGATAGAAAGTGAGTATGTAGAAGAAATAGAAAAGGCTAAAGCAAAAAAAGTTACAAGACACATTACCGATATTAAACAGGTTCCGCCCAAATTAATTTTTTCCGCAAATTCCGTGTTCAAGGTCTATAACAGAAAATCCAAAACAGAAAGCTGTATTAACGGAGTTCAGGCAGAAGCCTTACTTGGATTACAGGCAAATGTGAGGGACAGTATCGCACGCGGAAGTATGTCATCGTTTGCCAACGGCGATGTCTACGTGAAATTTGAGTATACCGAATTTTGTGAATAAGTCTTAACAAGAGGAAATTACTATGGAAATACAAAAAGATGATCTAACAAAAGAATTGAGTGTAGGCGAACAGGTTAATCTGGTAAATATAATTTGCAAAAAATACGATGAGTACGAGAACAGACGAGCTTCTCAATTAAGTGACATAAGAACTGTGCGGAATGCAATATATGATATTGATTTACCTTATTCAAATGCCTGGGATACAAAAATGTCACTGCCTGATATTTATGAACTTGCGCAGACACTTAAATCGCATATAAGTCAGAATTTATATTCACATGCTGATGCAATGTTTGATGTTTCAGGTACGACTCCGGAAACACAGATGTATGCCAACAGGCAAAAAGCAATGCTCGTTAACACTTTCGAACAAATGAATATTGAAAATATTCTGGATAAAGTTATAGACAGTATTGTTGAAACCGGCGAAACTACATTATTCGTCGGCTGGGATACAAAAATTAAACAGATAAGACGTCCGTTTACCCTTGAAGAACAATTACAATCCGGCTATGAACCCGGGTTTGTTATTGAAGAAAAAGTTATTTATGATAATGCCAAAATTAAGCATATAAAACCGGAAGATTTTGTATTCGACAAATTCGATGTTGATAACTGGGATTCATGTGCAAAAATTTACAGAACATACCGCACAATGGACGATATTATATCTGATAAATCAAATAATTTGCTAAATGAAGTTAAAAAAGAAATATTGAGAGGAGTGGTGGCGAAAAAACGAAGAACAGAAAATGACAGATCAGTAGATGATAATAAGCTAGAAATACTAGAATACTGGGGAGATATAGAACTTGCAAACGGCAAGATTTTAAAAAACAAAATTGTAGTAGTTGCAGGGCGCCGGGAAATTATAAGGTTTGAGGCTAATCCTTTTGTAATAAATCCTTTTATCTATGCAAATGTAATAGAAGATCCCCGTACCGGTCGCGGAATTTCACCGTTACGCGTAGCACTTGTCTTAAACAGTATATCTTCAACCATTTTGAATGAACAGCTGGATGCGCTTGCCTTAATGATGAATCCGCCGTATTTAGCCCCTAAAGGCTGTTTCAAAGGTCAACAGGATGTCAGACCGGGCAAAATTATTGAATATGACGCGGCTCTAATGCCGCAGCCGCCGACACCGCTTGAATTTGACAAAGCCATGGTCGGCTGGGATTTTCTGAATTACTTTAAAAGTACAATAGAAAGCGCAACCGGAATTTTTAAGAACATGGCTGGAGATATTCAGCCTGTTAACCGTACTGCAACTGAACTTAATTATTCTGCTAACGGGCAGGAAGTCAGATTGAATATGATGCTTGATGCGATTAACAGAAAAGTCATTATACCTATGGTTGAGAAAACCGCTGAAATTATCGCTAATTTCAAACTGGGAAGAGAGCTAATTGCCGTAAATGATCACGGCAATACCGGCTTTCTTGAGATTGATGACAAAATAAGGAATGCAAATTACATCTACCGCTACGGCGACCGTAAGGCAACTTTTGAAAGAAAAACACGTATAAAAGAGTTGTTTGAAGTTCTAAAAAATCTGGCTGAACTTCCGAATGTAAAAGAAAGCGTAAATTGGCTGGAATGTTTTAAATTCGCACTTGAACAGTACGGAATAGAAAACGCAAATAATTTTTTAACAGATACCAAGAATAATACACCAAATCCTTCTACAGAAGAGCAAACAGCATAATGATTAGACATCTCTGTGCCGCCTTTTTTCTTTGGGACACTCAGGCGGCACTTTTTTTACAAAATTATTCACAAAAACATATATGAGGGAAAATTAATTTATGGAATACAAGTTATTAAAGGCTCAGCGGGAATTTTTGGAGATACCGCACAATCAAAAGCTGGATGTTGCTGTTTATCAGGGAGGTTATGGATCAGGCAAAACCTTTTCCGGGTCACTGCTTGGGATTTTGCTCTGTCATAAGTTTCCCGGAATAAGGGGGCTTGTCGGCGCGCAAACATATACTTTAGTCAGAGATACCACATTACAAACTTATTTTGAACATCTTGATAATATGGGCTTTATGGAGGGAAAAGATTATGAATGGTCTGCCTCACAGCAAAAAATGAGGTTTAAAAACGGTTCTGAAATTTTATTCAGGCATTTTGATGAACCAAACAAGTTAAAATCATTGAATTTAGGATTTGTGGAAATAGAAGAAATGTCTGATATTCCTTATGATACATTTTTGATGCTTTTAAGCCGAATGCGGCAAAAAATTAAAAAGAGTTGGACAAACTTTAAATATAGGATTTTCGGGCATACAAACCCTGAAATGTGCCGCGGCTGGATTTATAAAACTTTTATGGTTAATCCGCCCGAAAACTACCGGCTTATCACTGCACCAACTACTGAGAATATCTATCTGCCCGAAGGTTACTGCGAAGAATTGAAAAAGTTATATGATGAGCAGTATTATAAAATATTTGTACTTGCTCAAAATGCGGAATATAATAACGGGCTTGTAATAAAAGACTTTACAGAAGAAAATGTGAAGGAGATATCTTATCAGCCTGAATTTGATTTACACATAAGCTGCGATTTCAATGTGGATCCAATGGCGTGGGTTCTTGCTCATAAAACCGATGATAAAGTATTTTATTTTGATGAAATAGTTCTGGAAAACACGACAACTGCAAAAGCCTGTGAAGAATTTTGCAGGCGCTATCCTAATCACAAAGGCAAAATTATCATAAACGGCGATGCCTCAGGCGACAACCGCAGCTGTACAAGTGAATACACAAATTATGTAATCATTAAAAAAATGCTGCTTAAACACGGATATGATGTAGAAATTAAGATAAAACCTTACAATCCGCCTATAAAAAACAGGGTTATGGCATTCAATGCAAAAGTTCGTTCTGCTGACGGCGAAATATGCCTATATGTCGACAAAAAATGCGAAAAGCTTTTGTATAATATCTACAATCTTAAATACAAAGAAGGTACCTCACAAATTGATATTCCGACATATCAGCAAATTAAACAGTCGAAAGAATTAAAATTCTTGTCACATCCTTTTGATGCAGCATCATATCTGGTAGATTTTTACTGGCCGATAACTCTATAACAATTGTAAATATTTGTTACATAAAGTATAAATGTTTTAAAGTTTTAAACCCAAAAAGCCGTAAACCAGAGTAATAGGACCATAATGTATTACTAAGTAAAACAGAAAGGACGGAGTAAACCATGGGATTGGCTGCTTCACAAGCAAGATTTTTAGCCATCACTGCCAGAAAAGCTGACTGTGAATTTCGTTCTATGGCAATTGCACAGGAAAAGCTTTCTATTACCCGTGAACTTTCTGAATTGAGTGATCAGTACCAGAGAGCATTGGATGCTACTAAATTAGTTTGGGACGGAGAAACAGAAGACGGTACTGTTTATGATTTAAGTTACGATATTATGATGAGTCCGTCAGAATTAAACGGTTACAGTCCGTTCCTTGTAACGAACAGAACAGGTCAGATTGTTTTAGATGAGCAACTGGCACAAGCCTGCGAAGCTGCGGGTATTGATTCTGTTTCGTCAACAGGAAGCCTTGCCGGTCGTAACACTTTTGTTCAAGCATTAGCGAGTGTCGGATATATTTCCAGTGCTGTTGCTGATGCTATTATTGGGGTTAATGGTAATCCTACTATTGAATGGAGTGAGAAAGCAGGTTTTGGCGGACAGCTGTTAGATAAGAGTATTGCTCAGGCTATGACACTTCCAACTATGGTTAACTATTTTGAAAACCTTCTTGATCCGTCATTCACGAGCCAGCTTGACCCTAATTCTGTTCAGTATCAAAACTATAAAGATTTAGAATCCAAATTAACATTCACAAACGACGGTACTTACGGTACTGTTTATAGAAACGGCTCAAAATATACTGAAAATTTCACAATTGTAGATTTGTTAACAAGCAATGTTACAATTAATTTTAATATGTCTGAAACAGATTTTGTAAAAAAACTGAAAGAGCTTGTTAAAGAACGAAATGCAACCGAAGGCACGATAGATGGTACCAATGAGGTAATGTCTGCTTTGGCTGATATAAGTACTCTGTTTAGAGCACTACTGCCGGTTGATACCCAAACAGAAGATACACAAGCTTTTGAATTTGCATTAAATGAAACTATTCAGCAGTTAGCAGATAATACAACATCATATGGTAGCTTATTTACGTCAACAGACGATGTATTGACCGAGGCAAATGATAGAAACGGCGGTGTTTACAACGTACGCAGAGGAATGTGCGTCAGCCTTTCCAATTTGGTTGAAATGTTCTTAACCAACTATGCAGTTGCATTAAGCGGCTATGAAGCAGATTACTATAACACTGAAAAAGCCTCTGAATCAAATTTTGTAACAAATGACTACAATTACATGTATGTTATGAAGCAGCCGGATTCTGTTTACGAAGAAAAAGATATGATGGTTGCAGACTTCATTAACGTATTGTATAACAATATTTGTAATCACGGCTGGACCAGAAATGAGGATGTAAATGACAACGAATTTTTACAGAATGCGTTGAAAAACGGACAATACTTCATATCTTCTATAAATACAAATAACTACTATTATCAAGACCATTATACAGCTAACGGCTGTGTTGGTGAAGTAACTGACGACGAAGCGGTAACTCTCGCTGAAGCTGAATACACAACTAAGAAAAATAAATTAAATTACAAAGAAGAAACGCTTGAAATAGAAATGAAAAACCTTGACCTTGAAATTTCAGCTCTTACAACCGAATTTGATACGGTCAAGAGTATGATTAGTAAGAACGTAGAAAAAGTATTTACAATGTTCAATTCATAAAAATCCTGATTATCAACATCAGGATTTTTTATGAATAATAAAATTTTCCTTAAGAGGTTTATATTTCCGTATATCTGTGTTAACATAAAGTTACAGATATTTATGGAGAGGAAAATTAATTATAATGATAAGCTTATTATTAAAATTGTTAGGTGATCCCAACGAAAGAAAAATTAAAAATATGATGGGCGTAATTGACCATATAAACGCACTGGAACCGATTTTTGCAGAGATGACAGATGCTGAATTACGTGCTAAAACCGATGAATTTAAGGCAATTCTTGCTGCTCGCCCGACATCAGAGGATTTCAAAACTGACAGAAAATTAGAAAAAGAAGCGCTGGACAAAATTTTACCGGAAGCTTTTGCAACTGTCCGTGAAGCCGGAAAACGTGTATTGAATATGCGTCACTTTGATGTTCAGCTTATAGGCGGATACTTCCTGCATAACGGGCACATTGCAGAAATGAGAACAGGTGAAGGTAAAACTCTTGTTGCAACTTTACCGGCTTACCTTAATGCTTTGACTGGTAAAGGTGTTCACGTAATTACGGTTAATGACTACCTCGCAAAACGTGACAGCGAATGGATGGGAAAAATCTACAAATTTTTAGGGTTAAGTGTAGGCGTAATCCTCTCTGGCGGGCGCAGTGCTGAAGATTTTGCCGCTAAAAAAGCAGCATACGATTGTGATATTACTTACGGAACCAATAATGAATTTGGTTTTGACTATTTGCGTGACAACATGGCAGGCAGTGTTGAAATGCTTGTTCAAAGACCTTACAACTACGCCATAATAGACGAAGTTGACAGTATCCTGATTGATGAGGCTAGAACGCCGCTTATTATAAGCGGACGGGTCGAAAAGTCAGCAGAAACATATCAATTAATGGCTAAAATAGCACCACAACTGGAAAAAATTAAAGATTATGAAGTTGATGAAAAAAATAAAAATATTATTTTAACAGAAGAAGGTATTGATCACGCGCAAGAACTTTTGGGAGTAAAAGATTTATTCGATATTTCAACCCAATATGCGCATCACCTTTTGCAAGCCCTGAAAGCTAAAGAATTATTTGTACGTGATACTGATTATGTAATCAAGAATAACGAAGTAATGATAGTTGATGAATTTACGGGACGTCTAATGGAGGGGCGCCGTTGGTCTGACGGACTTCATCAAGCTATTGAAGCAAAAGAAGGGGTAAAAATTCAGGATGAAACCCAAACACTTGCCAGCATAACATTCCAGAATCTTTTCCGCCTATATCCGAAATTATCAGGCATGACAGGTACTGCAATGACAGAAGAAGCCGAATTTGGCAAGATTTATAACCTTGAGGTTACATCTATTCCAACCAATAAACCTGATATCAGGATTAACTATCCTGATGTTATCTACAAAAATGAACGTGCAAAATTTAATGCAGTTGTTCAAGATATCATAGAACAGCACAAAAAAGGACGTCCTGTGCTTGTCGGTACTATAAGTATTGAAAAATCAGAATATGTATCTGCACTGCTTAAAAAGCTTGGCATCAAGCACAATGTCTTAAACGCAAAACATCATATGAAAGAAGCATATATTATTGCTCAGGCAGGACGTGTAGGTGCAGTTACAATTGCCACCAATATGGCAGGTCGTGGTACTGATATTCTGCTTGGCGGTAACGCTGAATATTTGGCAAAAGAAGTTTTAGACTCTCTGCATTTAGATGAAAATTCACCCGAATACGAGGCTAAAAAAGAAGAATTACTTGCAAAAGCAAGAATGTTAACAGAAAAAGAACACAAACAGGTTGTGGAAGCAGGCGGACTGCACGTTATCGGTACAGAACGCCACGAATCCCGCCGTATTGACAACCAGTTAAGAGGTCGTGCTGCACGTCAAGGGGATCCGGGTTCTACAAGATTTTTCTTATCTCTTGAAGATAATTTGATGAGAATTTTTGGCGGCGACAAAATTACAACCTTAATGAATGCTCTTAACGTTGATGAAAATATGGCGATAGAATCCCCGTTGATTACCCGTCAAATCCAATCAGCACAAAAGAAAGTTGAAACCTATCACTTTGACATAAGAAAAAGTGTTCTTGAATACGATGATGTGATGAATATCCAGCGTGAAAAATTCTATGCACAGCGCCGCCGTGTCTTACGTGGTGATGACCTGAGCCAGGATATTTATTATATGATTGAACGCGAAATAGAACGAATTATAAAAAGTTACATTGCGCCGGGGCAAAACCCTGATGAATATATCTATGAAGATCTTGTAACTATGATAAAAGAATTGCACTCAATAGTTCCGCAATTATCAGCAATTAAGGTAACTGATATCCAAAATCTTAGGTATGAAGCTATTTATGAAAAACTGAAAGATTTTGCAATTAAGGCATATCGTGATCACGAAGAAGAAGTTATCAATTTTTATAATGACATACTCACCAAATACCACGAAAATCCTGAATTGCAAAAACCATTTACGCCTAATAACGTTATAAGAAATCTGGAAAAAGATATTCTGTTACGCGTTGTAGACAATAAATGGATCGATCACCTTCACAACATTGATATACTGCGCGAAGGCATTGGTTTACGTGCATACGGACAAAAAGACCCGCTTATTGAATACAAACGCGAAGCGTATGATTTGTTTAACAAAATGATGTATGAAATTCAAGGCGACACCGTAAAACACCTATTCCGTGCAAAATTTGGCGTACAAGTCATTGGACCAGAAGAGGCTTAAAATCGTAAAAATATTTTTAAAATGACAGGTGATACCTGTCATTTTGCTTTAAAAATTTTTACAAACACTTGACATATGATATCAAAATATGATATCATATAATATATGAGTAAACGAGATAAGCTTATTAAAAAAATACTGGATGGTGCTTGTATAACTTTTGCAGAAGCAGAAAAATTACTGATTGATCTAGGGTATACATCAGAATTTCCACAAAGCGGTAGTTCGCACAAAACCTTCAGAAAATCAGGATGCGATAAAATAACACTTGTTGCAACTCAAAAACCTCTAAAAAAATATGCAATGAAAATGATACAAGCGGCTCTAATTAAGGAGGAATTTTAAATGTCAGAAAAAAATCTAGATTACTATTTAAATTTACCTTGGACTTATCGTTTTGAGTGGTCTGACGAAGATGAATGCTATATTGCATCTATTGTAGAATTAAAAGGATGTATGTCCCATGGAGATACAATAAACGAAGCTGCCGAAATGATACAAGATGCCTTGAAGTCTTATATTACTTGCTCATTGCATTATGGGGATGAGATTCCGGAACCTTTAAAACCTATAGATTTTAAGGGTAAAATTCCGTACAGAACAACTCCAGACAAGCATTACAGAATTGCAAAACGCGCAAAATCATTAGGTATTAGTATTAATACACTAATAGACGAAGCTGTAGAAGAAAAATTAAAGGAAACGGCATAGCTTACTTATTTTCTTATTTTATTTATTCTCACAAAATAATAGCTTTAACAATCCTGTAAAATTCGGGGATTTTTTCAGGATGTTCATTCAACAGTTTGTTAATTTCTTCAAGCATATTTTCATTACTCTTAAAATGATCAAATTTAAACAATTCATCAGGCTCTATTTCCAATGCTGTAATAAGTTTTTCCAGTGTTTCAGCTGTAAAAAAATTGTCGCCTGTTTCTATATTACTCAGGGAATTTTGTGCAATATCCGCGAGTTCCGATAATTTTTCCTGCGATAAATTTTTGCTTTTTCGTAATTCTTTTATTCGTTTACCTATTTTCTGTTTTAAATCCATAAAAGCTCCTATTTAAAAGTTTATATTTTATTATTACGAAATGTAATCAACGATTAACGATATTTATCTTGACAATTATCGTTTTAAATGATATAAATAAAATTACTGACACAATTCAGTCTTTGGAAAGTATGGAAAAATTTAAGGATACAAAAGCGGCAAAAAATGAATGCATGTCGGCATATTTTGTAGCTAATGCATACAGTAGATTTGCTGTAGAAATTAAAAAATATATTTGGTTTAAATCCGGCAGATTTTTAAATCCGCTTAAAAAGAATTTGTATATTAATAAGTTTATTCAGGAAGAAAGCGAAAATTTTATAAACAAGGGAGAAATAAATATTCCCTTTTTGGAATTTAGTCTTGCGGCAGACCGAACTTACAAATGTATAGATTGTAATATTTATAAACCGGCATTTGAATTTGAAAATCAAATACAAATAATTTTTTTTCAATTTAAAGAACAATTTGACGCAATCTGCAACTCCATAACTTCAATACGCAATCTTATTTTTACAAATGTAGAAAGAAACCCTGATTTTCTACAAATTTTAGAATATGCAGCGCAAAGTTCAAAAGTTCACATGATAAAAATAATTGTCAGCGAGAGGGAAAATTTTCCTACAGATCACATTGATGAGATAAAAAAATACAATCAAAAAGTTTATTTTCACCTTGCTGAAAATAGCGCATTGAAAAAACTGTTCAAAGACAGCAATATAAAATATCAAATAGTATCAAATAAGTAGTGAGCCGATAGAATTTTTGTGTTATACTTTAACTATCGTGATAACATAAATAAGGAATTGAATAAATGCTGAGAACAGGTATTGTCGGCTTGCCGAATGTCGGAAAATCAACACTTTTTAATGCACTTACAAGCGCAAAGAATGCCCAGAGTGCAAACTATCCATTTTGTACAATAGAACCGAATGTAGGTGTCGTAAATGTTCCTGATGAAAGGTTGGATATTCTTGCAAAACTATGCAAGACGGATGTAATAATCCCGACGGCAATCGAATTTGTAGATATTGCAGGACTTGTTAAAGGTGCAAGTAAAGGTGAAGGTTTAGGCAACCAGTTTTTGCATAACATAAGAGAAGTAGATGCAATAATTCAGGTAGTGCGCTGCTTTGACGACCCTAATACTATCCATGTTGCAGGAAAAGTAAATCCGTTGGATGATATAGAGGTTATAAATACCGAATTAGCTCTTGCGGATATGGCTTCAGTAGAAAAAAGGCAAGCACGTATTTCCAAACAGGCAAAAGGCGGTGATAAAGCCGCTGTTCTTGAAGATAAAGTTCTGACAAAACTTATGGAACTTTTGTCAGAAGGAACATTTATTAACCTGAAAGATTACTTTAATGAAGATGAATTGGCTGTTGCCAAGCAGTTAAATCTAATGTCAACAAACCCCGTTATTTATGCGGCAAATGTTTCGGAATACGACTTGAAAGACGGAAATGATTATACTAAACAGGTTAAGGAGTATGCTGCCAAACATAATGCGGAAGTTGTACTTATATCAGCCAAGATAGAAGAAGAACTGGCAGAATTAGGTAAAGACGAAGCAAGAGAATATCTGTCCGAACTCGGAGTTGAGGACAGTGGTATTGACCGTATGATAAAATCAGTATATCACCTGTTGAATCTAAGAACATTTATAACCGCCGGAGAAAAAGAAGTTCACGCCTGGACAATTCCTGCTGGAGCAAAAGCGCCTCAAGCGGCTGGTGTAATACATACGGATTTTGAAAAAGGATTTATCAGAGCAGAAGTTACTGCATATAAAGATTTTGTGGAATGCGGATCATATGCAGCCTGCAAAGACAAAGGAGTAACCCGCCTTGAAGGTAAGGATTACGAAGTTCAGGACGGAGATATAGTACACTTCCGCTTTGCCGTGTAGAACATATTAGGCATTTTTGCTAAACTAACAGAAAACAAGGGTTGAATTTTTTGGAACGATAGTGTATAATGGGAATATGAAAAACCAATTACCGAGGAAGTATAGAATAATCAGTAGGGTGTGTCGTT